>DAHWQF010000129.1 GCA_027334785.1 Acidimicrobiaceae bacterium | reverse complement strand
TGTCTGCGGGCACGCCCGCCGGCGGGGGATAGTGGCCCGCCCGTTGGAGCAGGTCGGCACCATTGATGCCGGCCGCCTCCACGCGCAACAACAGCTCGTCGGGCCCCAAGTTAGGGTCGGGCCGTTCCTCCCAGAGGACGGCCCCGTCTTTGATGATCGCGGCTTTCACGAGTGCCGAGGTTATTGGCCGGTACCGTTGGGCCATGGCTGGCAGCCCGGCGAAGAAGGTCATCATGATGGACTGCGACACCGGCGTCGACGACGCCGTCGCGCTCTTGTACCTCTTGGCCGACCCCGATGTCGAGCTGTGCGGGGTCACCACCGTGTTCGGCAACATCGCGGCCGCCACGGCCGCCCGCAACACGCTTGCGGTGCTCGACGTTGCCGGGCGCAGCGGGGTGCCGGTGGCCAAGGGCTCTGAGGTCACCCTCACCGGCATCGAGCCCGTGCTCGCGACCCAAGTCCACGGCCATAACGGCCTCGGCGGTGTGGACGTGGGAGAACCCGCCGGCGCGCTCTCCCCGAAGAGCGCGCCCGAGCTGATCGTCGAGACGGTTCGCAGCCGGCCAGGCGAGGTGCACTTACTGGCGACCGGCCCTCTAACTAACCTCGCCGTCGCCCTCCGCGTCGAACCCGAGCTGCCCGCGCTCGTCTCCGGCGTCACCGTGATGGGCGGGGCTGCTATGGCCCCCGGCAACGTGACCCCAGCCGCCGAGGCCAACGTTTGGCACGACCCCGAGGCGGCTCAAGCCGTCCTCAGCGCGCCCTGGCCTCTCACTTTGGTACCCCTCGACGCCACGATGGGAGAAGTGATGACCGAGGCCCAGCGCCTCGAAATGGCCGCTTCGGCGTCGTCCACGGCTCAGTTCGCGGCCCGAGTGCTGGACCAATATTTCGAGTTCTACCGCTCTATTTTTGGGGAGAAGTGCTGCGCCTGCCACGACGTGCTCGCGGCTGGCATAGCGACGGGGGACGTGGTGCCCGAGCGTGCCATGACCGTCGCGGTTTCGGTGGACACCGCCTTCGGCCCGAGCAGGGGCAGGACCGTCTGCGACCTGCGGGGCATGTACAAAGGCGAGCTCCGCCAACCGGGCGCGACCTGCACCGTCGTGCTCGGGACGGGCGGCGACTTCTCTTCCTCTGTCGTCGAGCGCCTCGTGAACCACAACGCCGGCTCGTCACCGGGCATCCTGGTTCAAGCGCCCCAGGACACGTCGATCACCCCGACGCCGACGTGAGCGTTGACGGTGAGCTCGTGCGCCGGCCTTCGGCCCGAGCCCAAGCCGGGGGGCATGCTCAACTGGGTTTCAGTCGACTGGGTGTCGAAGCCGCTCGGGAGATGGACGTTGCCGGCCACGCCGCTCGAGGCGTCGAGGTTGACGAGCGTGTCCCTGGGCAGCACCAACCTCAGCTGCCCCACCCCCACGCTCATGTCCACCGTTTTCCCGTGGGTCGGGAACTTGACCTGTGCCAGGTCGACCTCGAGGCGGCCTATGCCCAACCGGTAGTGGGTTCTGACCTCGGACAGGGCTGAGGGCGTCATCTTCGCGCTGCCGACCCCGCCGCCGAGCGACGCCCCGCCGGCGATGGTGGTGGCGATGACGCCAGCCACGACCAGCAGCACGAGCCCCGCTACGAGGGCGGCCAGGACGGCACCCAGGGGGCGGCCACGACGGGCCTGGCGGCTCGCGCCAGGTGACATCGGCACCGGGGCGCTGGCCCCTGCCGGCGGTACGCCGGCGGCTGCCAGCTGTTCCTCTGCCCAGCCCGCGGCTGCAGCCCGGGCTGCGGCCCAGTCGGCTGCCTCCTCGGCGGTAAGGCCGAAGGGTGGCGAACCGGGCGCAGTTGGTCCTGCCGGCGCCGGCCCGGGCTGCCCGGACCCCGCCTCCTGATAGGCGGTCCGGGCGTAGGTGGCACTGGACGGTGACGCCGGCCCAGCTTGAACGTCGGGGCCACTCGGGCCCGTGGGGCCGGTTTGTGCGCCCGGAACGCCTGGCCCGCCGGGCCCTGCCGGCGTTGTCGTCCCGGCACTCCCCCCCGGGGTCGCAGGTCTCGAGCAGGACCGGCCAGAGTGGCGGCGACGGGTGAAGAACCACAAGGCGGCACCGCCGAAGATCAGCCAGGCGAACGGAGCGCCCGAGTGCCACCATCGCGCCAAGCCGAAGGACCAGATGAGCGCCACCGCTGTCGCACCGAGGACCAGGGCCCAAGAACGGGCTGTCCGGTCGGGCCGTTCCCAGGCCTGCGCTTGGGGGCCCTGGGCGGGCGCCGTTGCCGGGCTCTCCTCTGGGATCACGGCGCAAGCTATGGCGTACAAGATGAGCCCCCCGAAAACGGCCAAGCACATCACCGAGACCAAGATGAAGCCGAGGCGTATCACGTTCGCATCGGCGCCCAGGTACTCGGCGAGCCCGCCGGCTACACCGCAGATCCTGCGATTGGTCCGGCTCCGCCGTAGCTGGCGGCGGGGCGGGGTCGGGCCAGGGGGACCGTAAGGGTACCGGTTCCAGCCGAACTGGCCTCCTGGCTGCCCGTAAGGCGAACCGGGCGCGCTGAACGGGGGTTGGGGTGCGCCGTAGGGTGGAGGTGGCGGAGCGGCGCCTGCGTACTGATCGCTCATATAACGATCATGGCGCTCGCCGGCGAAGGCAGGTATCGGGGATGACCCGGCCCTAACCCTGGACCGGACCCAGGGGCGCTCAGGGAGAAACAGGGAACCGTTGGGTGACGCGCGGGGGCGCGCCAGCGCGACGATAGGGGACATCGACTACGTGGCCGCTTACCAGCTGGACGACACCGCCGGCCAGCCACCGCCGCCCTCCGAGGCCTCCCCCCTCCCAAAGGACGATGGCTCGCCGGGCGCGAGCGGCACACGTCCAAATGGCGATGGCCCGCCGGCGGGCGCAGCCACGGCGAGCGCCCGTCCGACCCCGCCGGCGAGTGCCCCTCCGACCCCGGGCCCCGCCCCAGCCCCGCCGGCGAGTGCCTCCCCGACCCTGGGCGCCTCCCCAGCCCCGCCGGCGGGTACCGAGCCCGCCGGCGACCCCGGGCCCGGGCCCCGCCGCCCACCCTGGCCTGCGAGAGAGCGGGGCTGGCAAGGCTGGCGACCGCTCTTGCGGCGCGACGCGTGGGCCGGCGTGCTCCGCCCGGCCGAGGGCCGCGTGGTCGCCGGCGTCGCCACTACCCTCGCCGAACGCCTGGACGTGGAGCCCCTTGCCGTCCGCGTGGCCTTCGTCGCGTTCAGCTTCGTCGGGGGAGCCGGCATCGCGTTGTACATGGCCGCCTGGCTCGCCCTGCCCCCCGAAAGCGCCCCACCCCCCGAAAGCGCCCCACCCCCCGAAAGTGCCTTGCCTCCCGAAGGCGCCCTGTCCCTGGGAAGCGCCCTGTCCCCGGGAAGCGCCATGCTCCCGGGAAGCGACGTGACCGGCTTGGGCCCGCTAGCCGGGACCGCCGCAGCCGGGCCGGCCGCGGCGAGGGGCGGGCTGGTCGCCGAGCAGGACCGCCGGCCCGCCGGCCCTGCCGTCCTCGGCTTGGCGCTTGCTGACCGGCGCACGCTCGGCTTGGTGGCAGCCGTGGCCAGCGGCATCATCGCGGTGCTGATAGCGCTGGGCGCTCTTGGTGACCCGGCCCCGGTGGGTGCAGTCTCACCGGGCGTCGTAGCCCTGGCCGGCCTGGTCGCGGTGTGGCGCCATGCCGGGCCTGAAGACAGGGAGGCGGCGAGGCGGCTCGCCAACCTCGTCTCGGGAGGCGGCGCCGGCGCCATGCCGACGAGGCGGCGGCTCTGGGCTGCCGGAGCGAGGGTGGCGGTCGGCCTTTTGCTGGTTGCGATCGGCTCATCCAGGTTGCTTGGCCCCACGCACCTTAACCGGGAGGACATCTTCGCTGCTCTCTCCGCTCTCGGGATCGTGGCCGGCTTCGGCCTTGTCCTGGCGCCCTGGTGGCTCCGCTTGGGCCGGGAGCTCGTGGCAGAGCGCCGCGAGCGCGCCCGAGCCGAACAGAAAGCCGAGATGGCCGCCCACCTCCACGACTCGGTCCTCCAAACACTGGCCCTTATCCAGCGCTCGGCCCACGACCCCCAGCAGGTCCAACGCCTGGCTCGGGCGCAGGAACGCCAGCTGCGGAGCTGGCTGTTCGACCGACCCGAAGCGAGCGGGGCCGGCGGCGCCGTCGCGCCTCGCCCCTGCACGGTTTCGGCGGCTTTTCAGGCCGTCCAACAAGAGGTAGAAGCCGACCACGGGATCCGGGTAGAGGTAGTGAGCGTCGGGGACGCTCCCCTCGACGAGGCGCTCGGGGCGCTCGTGGCGGCTGCGCGCGAGGCCGTCGTCAACGCCGCCAAGTGGTCGGGGGCCGAAGCCGTCTCGGTCTATTCGGAAGTCGACGCTCAGTCGGCCTCGGTGTTCGTCCGTGACCGGGGCTGCGGCTTCGACCCGTCGGCGGTGCCGAAAGACCGTAAGGGCCTGTCCGAGTCGGTCGGCAGCCGTATGCGTCGCAACGGCGGGACCTCCTCCGTCAAGAGCGCGCCCGGCGAGGGCACCGAAGTGGTGCTGAAGATGCCGAGGAGGGCCGGCGTTTGACCACGGCCCCCAACCATCAGCCACAGCCGGCGCCGAACCCACGACCGCAACGGCCCCTGAGGGTGTTCCTGGTCGACGACCACCAACTTTTCCGCGCCGGCGTGCGCGCCGAGATCGGTGGCACGGGCGCCGTGGAGATCGTGGGGGAGGCCGGGGACGTGGCGAGCGCGGTGCGGCTCGTCCTCGCCACGGGACCCGACGTCGTGCTCGTGGACGTGCACATGCCAGAGGGCGGCGGGCCCGAGGTGGTGCGGCAAGTGCTCGATGCCAACCAAACGGTACGTTTCCTCGCCTTATCGGTCTCTGACGCCCCCGAGGACGTCATCGCCACCATCCGCGCCGGCGCCCGGGGGTACGTGACGAAAACGATCTCGACCGCGGAGCTCTTGGACGCCATCGACCTGGTGGCCGCCGGCGATGCAGTCTTTTCGCCTCGCTTGGCCGGTTTTGTCCTCGACGCGTTCGCTGGCGTACCCGACGCGCCCGTGGTCCATTTCGACCCCGAGCTCGACCAGTTGACAGCGCGCGAGCGCGACGTGTTGCGCCTTATAGCGCGTGGCTATGCGTACAAAGAAATAGCGAGGGAACTTTTCATCTCAGTAAAGACCGTCGAGTCGCACGTCTCCGCCGTCCTTCGCAAGCTGCAGCTGTCCAACCGCCACCAGCTGGCGCGCTGGGCTATGGAGCGTCGCCTCGTGCCCCCGGAGAGCTACTGAAGGCGAAGGTGCAACTGGCGGCCACGGCGGTGCCGGCGCGAGGCTGAGCCATGCGATTCATCGTGTTCGGGGCGGGCGCCGTGGGCGGGGTCGTGGGCGGCCGTCTCTTCGAGCACGGCCACGACGTCGTGCTGGTGGCTCGCGGCGAGCATGCCAAAGCCATCGCCGCGGACGGCCTGACGCTGGCGTCTGCCACCGGAGTGGACGAGCTCGACGTGCCCGTCACCGGGCGCGTCGACAAGGTCGCCTGGACCGGGGACGAAGTCGTGCTCTTGGCGGTGAAAAGCCAGGACACCGAGGAGGCGCTCCGCCAGCTCGCCTCTGTGGCGCCGAGCTCCACCCCCGTCGTGTGCGTGCAGAACGGGGTAGCCAACGAACCAGCCGTCCTCAGGCGGTTCTCCAATGTGTACGGCATTTGCGTGATGTGCCCGGCCACGTTTTTGAAGCCCGGCGTCGTCGTGGCGGAGTCCTCTCCCGTCACGGCCCTGCTCGACATCGGGCGCTACCCGAGCGGCGGGGACACCGACAAAGTGGCCGTGGGCGTAGCCGAGGCGCTCAACGCGTCCATGATGGAGTCAGTCGCGCGCCCCGACATAATGCGCTGGAAGTACGCGAAGTTGCTGCGCAACCTCGCCAACGCCGTGGACGCTCTCTGTGGCCCGGCCGGGCGCAGCAGCGAGCTCGTGCAGATGGCCCGCGACGAAGGGGAGGCGTGCGTGGCGGCAGCCGGCATTTCTTACGCCTCGCGCGAAGAAGACGACGCCCGCCGGGACGACCGCCTGCACCCGACCGAGGTCGTCGGCTACGAACGGGGCGGCAGTTCGACCTGGCAGAGCCTGGCCCGCTCGGAGGGCACCACGGAGGTCGATTACCTAAACGGTGAGATCGTCTTGCTCGGCCGCCTCCACGGGGTGCCGACGCCGGTCAACGAACTGTTGCAGCGCCTGGTCAACCAAATGGCGAGGGCGCGCTCGCGGCCCGGCACGATGATGCCTGAAGAAGTGCTTTCCTTGCTCTCGGCATAGCTTGGGCCCGCATAGCCTGGGCCCGCATAGCCTGTACAGGTGCCCAGGTTCATCGCGCTGGAGGGATGGGAGGCCGCCGGCAAGTCCACCCAGGCTTACCTTCTCGCCGAGCACCTCGGGGCCGTCCTCACCAGGGAGCCCGGGGGCACCCTGATCGGCGAGGCGCTGCGGAAGATGCTCCTCGACCCGGCGCTCCCGGCCCCGGTGCCCCGGGCCGAGGCCTTGCTCATGCTGGCTGCCCGGGCGCAACACGTGGCGGAGGTGATCGAGCCCGCGCTGGCGCGGGGCCAGGACGTGGTCTGCGACCGCTACTCGGGTTCGACCCTCGCCTACCAGGGCTACGGGCGCGGGCTCGACGTCGCCGAACTGGCGCGCCTCGATGCCTGGGCGACCGCCGGGCGGTCCCCCGACATCTTCGTGCTGCTCGACGTGCCCTCCGAGGTCGCCCAGCTACGCCGCGCCGGGGTCGGGGACCGTTTCGAAGCCGAGGACGACAGGTTCCGCCGGCGGGTCGAAGCCGGTTTTCGGGAGCTTGCAGCGGCTGACCCCGCCCACTGGAGGACGGTAGACGGGTCGATGAGTATCGACGAGGTGGCGGTCGCGGTCCGAAAGGCGGTTGACCACTAGGTGGGCGAAAGCTCCACCGCCGGAGCGCCGGGACCTTCAGCCGGGGAAAGCGCAGCCTGGTTGCCGGGCCAGCCAGCGGCAGCCCGGGCGCTTAGGGCCGCGGCCGCCAAGCCGGTCCATGCTTACCTTCTCGTCGGGCCGCCGGGGATGGGCAAGCTCGCGGCGGCCAAATCCTTCGCCGCCATGCTGGTGTGCCCCGCCGGCGGAGCCCCGGGCGGAGGGGGCGACGGTTGTGACGCCTGCCGGCGGGTGGCCGAGGGCACCCACCGAGATGTGGTGGTCTTCGAACGGGAGGGCGCGGCCCTCACCATCGACCAGGCCCGGGAGGTAACGCGGCTTTCGGCCCGCAGCCCCCTCGAGGCGGCCCGTTCGGTGGTCGTGCTGCCCGACCTCCACCTGGCGCGCGAAGCGGTGCCGGCGCTGCTCAAAACCTTTGAAGAACCGTCGGGGCAGGTGGTTTTCGTGGCCCTGGCCGAGTTCGTGCCGCCCGAGCTCGTGACCATTGCCAGCAGGTGCGTGCGCATCGATTTCCGCCCCCTCGATGAGGCACAACTCGCCCAGGCGCTGGTGGCCGAGGGCGCCGACCCAGATAGGGCCGCCGTCGCCGCGAAGCTGGCCGGAGGGCGGTTCGACCGGGCGCGCTTGCTCGCCGGCGACGCCGGGGCGGACCGGCGCTGGAGGGCCTGGGCGGCTGTCCCCGGGCGCCTCGACGGCAGCGGGGCAACCGTGGCCCAGGTGGCCGACGAACTGGTCGACCTGCTGAAGCACAGCGTCGAGCCCCTCGTAGCCCGCCAGGAGGCTGAGCTCGCCGCCCTGACCGACGCCAACGCCGCCGCCCTCGGTACGGTGCCGGCGCGCCTCGCCCAGGGTGCGACCCGCCAGGGGGTACGCGAACTCGAGGAACACCACCGGCGCGAGCAGCGCCGGCAGCGCACCGACGAGCTCCGCACGGGGCTGGCCGCGCTCGCCGGCGCCCTCGAGCTGTCGATGGCCGAAGCGGGAGGCGCCTTCGGGAACAGCCGCGTCTACCTGGAGCGCTACGTGGCCCGAGGCCGGCACGTCGAGGTCCAGCTCCTCGCGGACGGAGAGCGGGTCCTGCACCTCGGCGAGCGGGACTGCTCGGTCCAGCGCCGCTACCAGAAGCTCCTCGAGGAGGCCCCCGCCCCGGAGCTCCCCGAACGGCTGCGCTCGGCGATGCACGAGGCGGCGCGTCGGCTCGGCCGACATCTCGGCTACCGGAGCCTCGGGACCGTCGAGTTCCTCGTCGACGTCGAGCAGGAGACGTTCTCCTTCCTCGAGGTCAACCCGAGGATCCAGGTCGAGCACCCCGTCACGGAGGCGACGACCGGGCTCGACCTCGTCGCAGAGCAGCTCTACGTCGCCGAGGGCCGCCCG
>DAHWQF010000128.1 GCA_027334785.1 Acidimicrobiaceae bacterium | reverse complement strand
GCGCCAGTGCGTCGACGAACGTGCGCTCGACCCGCTCGTGCACGAGGACGTAGTCCGGCGCCACGCAGGTCTGCCCCGCGTTCAGGAATTTTCCCCACGCGACGCGGCGCGCCGAGATGTCGATCGGGACGTAGCCCATCTCCCGGAGCCGCTTGACGACGAGGCCCGTGTCGGGGGCTTCGAGGCTCCCCTGGACGACCTTGCCCTCGCGGTCGCGGACCTTGTAGTCGTAAGTCAGTTGTGGCATTTGAAGCGTCCTCCCATGGTGGCTGTCTCTTGAGCGCCTCTTATACGCCGTTGACCAGGCGCCGGAGGTCGTCTGGGTTGGCGCAGCGTTCCTCGGCCACTTCCAGCGCTACGACGTTGCGCTTCACGAGGTCGGCCAGGTCTTGGTCCATGCTCTGCATGCCGAACTTGGCGCCGGCCTGCATCACGCTGTAAATCTGGTGGGTCTTGCCTTCCCGGATCAAGTTGCGCACCGCCGGCGTGCACACGAGGATCTCGCAGGCGACTGCCCGGCCCGTCCCGTTGGCCTTGGGCAGGAGCTGTTGGGTGACGACGCCTTGGAGCGTGGTAGACAGCTGGGTGCGGATCTGCTGTTGCTGGTGCGCCGGGAAGACGTCGATTATGCGGTCTATCGACTGAGGGGCGTCCTGGGTGTGGAGGGTGGCGAACACGAGGTGCCCCGTCTCGGCAGCAGTGAGGGCGGTCGAGATGGTCTCCAGGTCCCTCATTTCCCCGACCAGTATCACGTCTGGGTCTTGGCGGAGGACGTGCTTCAAGGCGTCGGCGAAGATCTTGGTGTCCTCCCCCACCTCGCGCTGGTTGACCACAGCCCGCTTGTGGGTATGGAGGAACTCGATCGGGTCCTCGACCGACATGATGTGCACGGGCTTGTTCGAGTTGATGATGTCGATGAGGGCCGCCAACGTCGTAGATTTACCCGAACCGGTAGGGCCGGTCACGAGCACGAGGCCCCTCGGCAGTTCGGCGAACTGGTGGACCTGGGAGGGGATGCCGAGCTCTTCTAGGGTCGAGATCTTGAAGGGGATGGCACGCATCACGGACCCGACTGCGTCGCGTTGCTGGAACACGTTGACACGGAAGCGCCCGATCCCGGGGACGACGTGGGAGGTGTCGAGCTCACGCTCGTTTTCAAAGCGCTCCCGCAGCCTCTGGGGGAGCATGCCGTAGATCAGGTCCCGGAGCTTGGAGGGCGTCAGCACGTCGAAGCCCTCCAACGGCCGGAGTTCTCCATCGACGCGCACCACTGGGGGGAGGCCGGCGGAGAGGTGGAGGTCCGAGCCGCGCTGTTCCACCAGCCGGGCCAGCATCCGGTTGACGCTCACGTCTGGCAGGAGGTCGTCCCCGTACTCGGCCGCGCCCGTTTCCGGCTGCCCGTACATGGAATTGAGCGCCCCCAGGATGTCCATGCGGGTGGCCAGACAGGGACGGGGCTTCCAACCGGTGACCTGGGTGACGACGTTGAGCATCGCCTCGTCGAGGGGGTTCTCGGTCGCGACGAGGAGGGAGTCGCCGTCCATGGCGATGGCGACGACGGTGTGCTTGCGGGCGATGTCCGCCGGGAGGACGCCATCGACAAGGGGGGAGACGGGGGTGGTCGTCGGGTCCCAGTGCCGGATACCGAGTTGGTCGGCCACGGCCGCGACAAGGTCGCGGTCGCTCACCAGACCCTCCCCCGCCAGGATCTTGGCCAGCGGCACACCGGTCTCGGCCTCCCTGGCCATGGCGTACTCGAGGGTGTCCTTGGACAGGACCTTCCGTTCGACGAGGAACTCGCCGATCTTGCGCGAGGCAGTCTGCATCGCTTCCTTGTCGGCTGGGCAAGCGGGGGGGTTTAGCTCCGGGCGCTCTCTTGCGGCGACTGCCCGTCGGCGACCTCAACTCTTCCCCCTCCCGCGCCGTAGATAGACCCAGCGCGATCGCACAAGCACGCACAGCGCATGGAGAGGAGTTGAACGCGCAAGGTACGACTCGGCGGCCGCAGGCCGGCGCAACCTTGAAAGTGCTGGTCGTCGAGGGTTAGGCGTCCGCCGGGCGGTAACAGCGAAGAGGAGAGGATGGACATCGCGTGCACTGAGGCCAAGCGGGGGGAGGTGGACCTCGCAGTTGGCGCCACGGGGGGCAGCCTTCGCCCGGCCGCCAACGCGGCTCCTGGGTCCACCGACAGGCGCTCGCGGGACGGCAACGGAGCCAACGTCCCTGCGGTCAGCGCCCCCCACAACGTGGCCGCCCTCGCTGCGACGGAGGCCATCGGCCGCCTCGAACTGCTCGCCGCCTTGTCCCAGGTGCTCGACAGCGCTCGCGACAGCTACCAGGAGCTCTCCCGCCGAGCCCTCGAGGTGTGCGTCCCGAGCTTCGCCGACCTGTGCGCGGTCGAGTTGGTCGGCCCCCTCGGAAAGCCGCGCACGGTCGCGTACAGGGTGAGCGCCGAGAGCGGCCTTCACGCCCCCAAGCGCTGGAGCCCGGTTGGGGTGCGCCATGCCAGCGCCGGCCCGCTGCTCCTCTTCCAAGACAACGAGGCCGACCCCGCCCTGGCCGAGGTCCGCCGGGCCCTCGACGCCGAGTCCCTCCTCGTGGTGCCGATCGCCTGGCGCGGGATCACGGCGGGCTGCTTCCTGGGCGCCACCGGGCCGGGGCGCCGGGCCTTTCGCCCGTCGGCGCTGCAGGTCGCCCTCGAGATAGCTGGCCGGCTGGCGACGGCCCTGGAGCGCGCCGCTCTCCACGAGGAGGCCCAGGCGGCTGCCGACGAGCAAGCCAGGGCCGTGCGCCGGCTGCGGCGCCTGGCTACGGCAGGAGCCAGGCTGGCCGGCGCCGCCACGAGCCGGGAAGTGCTCCAGGTCGCCTGCGCCGAGGCCCGGGCATTGCAGCAGGCCGAGGGGGCCGCGGCTAGGTGGTGGACCGCCGACGGGCGGGTGGTCGAAGCGATGTGCGGGCGGGTGGACGAGAAACTGGCAGAGATCGCCTTCGAGGCTTCCGCCGGCGGGCGGGTCGCGAGGGGCCGGGACTGGACCGCCTACCCCCTGCTGCCCAGCCACCCGCGCCGGCGAGCCGCCCTGGTGGTGTTCCGGGCCAAGCCGGCCCCCCGCGACGACGAACTGGCCCTGTCTTCCCTGGCCTCGCTTGTCCCGGTGGCGTTCGAGCGCGCGGTCGGCACAGGTACGGCCCTCGCTCAAGAAGCCCGGGTCCGGGCCGTGGTGAGCTCCTCACCGGTCGCCCTGGTCGGCCTCGGCCACCAAGACGAAGTGGTGCTCGCCAACCCCGCTGCCCAGCGGCTCTTCGGCTGGCAAGGAACCGCTCGAGAGCTTGCCCTTCCCGACGCCCTGGCACCGACGTTCTCACAGCTCGCAGCCGCCATCGAGGCGAGCGGACGCGAACAGAGCGCCGTCGTGTCCGCGCCGCCGTACGAGTTGTCCCTCTCGGCGGCGCCCATGCCGGCGATAGCGGGCGGTGGCGACGAGCTGAGGGTGCTCGTGGCGGCCACCGACCTGAGCGAAGTGAAGCGGGCCGAGCGAGCCCTGGTCCAAGCCGAGCGCCTTCAGGCCATGGCGCTCGTCGCCGGCCGGGTGGCGCACGACTTCAACAACCTGCTCACGGTGATCCTGGGCTACACCGACATCCTCCAGCGCGGCCCAGGCGAAGAAGCGAGCCGGGTGGCCGCGGCCAACATCGCCCAGGCCGCGGGCCGAGCCGCATCTCTCACCCAGCAACTCCTCGGCCTGGCCGGGGGCAAGCGGGACGGTTTGGATGCTGCCGACCTGGCAGCCCAACTCCGAGAGATGGTCCCGGTACTGGAGCGCCTTGCCGGCGACGTGGTGGTCTCGGTCAGCGCGCCTGGCGGACCGGTGCCGGTGGCCATGGTCCCTTCTGGCGCTGAACAAGTCGTGCTCAACCTCGCCCTTAACGCCCTCCAGGCCATGGGAGGGGGCGGCGGCCACCTGGACATCTGTTTGTCGTTGGCGAACGGTGCCGACCAGGACGACCCGGCCGGCGCCAGAGCCGCCGACGAGCAGGCGGACCAAACGCCTCGGTGGGCCGTCCTCACCGTCACCGATAGCGGGCCCGGGATGACGGACGAAGTCCTGGCCCGCTGCCTGGAGCCGTTTTTCACGACCAAGCAGGGCCCGAGCGGGACCGGCCTCGGACTGCCCAGCGTTCACGGCCTGGTGAGCGAGACCGGCGGCCAACTGGCGGTCCGGAGCGCCCCTGGTGAGGGCACGACCGTCGAGGTACGGCTACCCGTCGTCGACGGGGTGCCGGTACAAGCCGAAGCGTCGCGGGCGTTTGCCACGCCAGTCGACGAAGCCTGGCCAGGCAGAGCTTGGGCCGAGGCCGGCCACGACCACCTGGTGCCGGCGGACGGTCTCGTCAGCGCCATGGCCTTCAAGGCTCGAAGCGGTAGCCGACACCCCTCACGGTCTTCAACCAGTGCGGCTGCTCGGGGTCCTTCTCGACCTTCCGCCGCAGCCGCCTCATGTGCTCGGTGACGGTCGCCTCGTCCTGCCAGCCCGACCGAGACGACCAGACCTGCTCGAGCAACTGGCCTCGGGTGAACACCTGCCGGGGCGAGCGGGCCAAGAACGCAAGCAGGTCGAACTCCTTGGCCGTCAGCTCAACGAGCGCACCGTCGACACGGACCTCCCGGGTGAGCTCATCCACCAAAATCCCCTCGCTGTTGCTGGCCGCCGGCACGGGTGTCTTGGCACCCCCGCGGCGGGAACGGCGCAGCACCGAGCCGACCCGGGCCACCAGTTCCATGGGGGCGAACGGCTTGACCAGGTAGTCGTCGGCCCCGAGGCGCAGCCCGAGCACCCGGTCGGCGGGGTCGCCGAGGCCGCTTATGAAGATCACCGGTATTTCCTTGGTTTTGTGGAGCTCCGCCAGCACCGCCCGGCCATCGTCCTCACCGAGGCTGATGTCCAGCACGACGAGGTCAAAGGTTTCCTCTCGCGCCCTTTCGAGCGCCGTAGCTGCGTTGGCCGCCAGGGCCACGTCGTAGCCCTCGCTCGACAAGACGACCCGGAGCAACCCCGCGAGCTGTTCGTCGTCGTCCACGACGAGCACCCGGCCCTTGGCGGATTCTCCCATGACCCTACGGAAGGATAGCCCGGCGAAAATTGTGCCGCCGTTGTGACGGCGGAGGGGAGGGAGTGACCTGCCCCCAGCACAGTAAAGGGCAGTGGACAGAAACCGACCCGAGCTCTTCCTGGACCACCCGGCCGGGCACCCGGCATCCGCGCGGCGCGAGCGGTACCCGGAGAAGCGAGCACAAGAAGTGCTCGTGGTGGGCGTGGACGACTGGGCCATCGCGGACGCCACGGACCATCTGACTGGCGCCGGGCGAAAGGTGCACCGCTGCTCGGAAAGCGCAGAAGCGCCCTTCCCCTGCAACGCCCTCGTCCCCGGGCATGGCTGCCCGCTCGACCGTCGGACCATCGACGTGGTCCTCGACGTCCACAGCAGCGCCCGTCCCGGGCTCCGGCTCTCGGAAATGGGTGCTGTCTGTGGCCTCCGAGACGGCCTCCCGCTTGTGGTCGCGGGTATCTCCGACGGCTCGGTCCTCGCCCCCTGGGCCCACGAGATCCCCGTTGGCGGCGAGATAGTCGCCAATTGCGACGAGGCCGTACGTTCCCATTCGCAACGAGCAGCAGGAGGGCGTGATTGAGATGGCGCTGTGGGCAAGAGGCGCAGGCAGGCACTCGGCGGGGTCGCCCAGACCTCGGCCGGCTGAGGGCACCGACAACAAAGAGCACGCTAGCGGCACATACCCGACGACCGCGACGCCTGCCGCCGTTGCGGTAATCGAACTGGACGACTTCGACGCCAAGGACGACGGGCCGGACGGCTTCGACCTCGCCGAGCTCGTGCTGGCGGACACTTTCGAGCCAGCACCCGAGCCCCCTCCTCCTCCTGCCCGGGCCGAAACCCGCCCCGTCCCCCAGGCCAACGGCACGGCCTCCGACGTCGACCGTCTCGTCAACGCCTTCGTGGCCACGGAGGGAGGGCGTTCTCCTGCAGTCGCCATCAAGGAAGATGCCTCCAGCTCCGGCTCTCCCATAGCCCAGCTCGTCAACAAGCTCGTAACCGATGCCCTCGCCAAGCGCGCCTCCGACGTGCACGTCGAGCCCACAGACGGCGAACTACGGGTCCGTTTCCGGATCGACGGGAGCCTCGTAGACGTCCATTCGTTCCCGTCCAGCTTGGCGGCCCCGCTCGTGAGCCGCATCAAAATCCTCGCCAACATGAACATCGTCGAGCGCCGGCGCCCCCAAGACGGCCAGTTCGCCCTCGAGCTCGACCACGGCGGCGTGGACGTGAGGGTCTCGACGATCGCGACCGTCTTTGGCGAGAAGTGCGTCATGCGCCTCCTCGACAAGGACCGCTCGCTGCTCAAGCTGCACGAGCTCGGCATGCCGGCCGATACGCACGCCTCCTACTCCAAGATGGTCCGCTCGCCATTTGGGATGGTAGTTTCCGCTGGGCCTACTGGGAGCGGGAAGACCACCACCCTTTACGCCACTCTGGCCGAGATCGACGAGCGGGCGCGCAACATCGTCACGATCGAAGACCCGGTCGAGGCGGTCTTTTCCACGGTCAACCAGATCCAGACCAACGAACAGGCCGGCATCACCTTCGCAGACGGCCTGCGGGCGATCCTGCGCCAAGACCCCGACGTCGTGATGGTGGGGGAGATCCGCGACATAGACACTGCCCGCATCGCCGTCCAAGCGTCCCTCACCGGTCACTTCGTTCTCACCTCGCTCCATGCGACCGACTCGGTGGCGGCGCTGCACAGGTTCCTCGACATGGGCATCGAAGCGTTCCTCATCGCCTCCTCGGTGCTCGGGGTCGTGAGCCAGCGCCTCGTGCGCCGCACGTGCCCTTCCTGCGCCGCGCCCTATGTGCCAAACGCCGAGGAGATGGCTTTTTACGAAGAAGCCGGCGGCCACCCAAAGGACGTGTTCCTGCAGGGTCGGGGCTGCAGCGCCTGCGCCGGCACGGGCTACAAGGACCGCATCGGGGTGTACGAGTTTTTGCACATGACACCCGAGCTGCGCCGGCTCTTGGTGGGCTGGGCGACCCAGGACGAGCTGCGCCGAGTCGCCATCAACCAGGGCCTGCGCACTCTCCGGGCCGAGGGCGTGACCCTCGTGGAGCAAGACGTCACGACCATTTCCGAAGTCATCCGGAGCATCTACTCGTTGTGAGGGAGAGGTCAAGGGAAAATGCCTAAGTTCCGCTTTGCTGCTGCTTCCGGGGACGGGAGCGTCGTCACCGGCATCGAAGGGGCCGACACCATGGGCGCGCTCCACGAAGCCCTGGTCGACCGGCACCTGCAGCCGATCACCATCACACCCAAGAAGAACTTCCTCAATTTCGAGATCACCGCCAAGAAGGTGAAAAAACGCGACCTGATGCACCTCTGCCGCCAGCTCGCGGTCTTCGTCCGCTCTGGGATCCCGCTTCTCGACGCGCTCGCCGTGCTCTCGGAGGAGTCGAGCGACAAGACCATGACCAGCGCCCTCGACGGCATGCGGATGTCGCTCGAAGCGGGTACGCACTTCTCCGAGGCCGCGGCCATGCACCCCGAGCTGTTCCCCGCCTTCGCGGTCGAGGTGCTCCGTTCGGCCGAACTGACCGGCAACCTCGACGCCGTGCTCGACCAGTTGGGCGACTACCTCGAACGCGAGGCCGAAACCTCCCGCAAGGTGAAGTCCGCCCTCGCCTACCCGATAATCGTCGTCTGCCTGGCCATGGTCGTGTCGACCGTGCTGGTCGTCTACGTGCTCCCCAAGTTCAAGAGCTTCTTCGCCTCCCTCAACGCCAAGCTCCCCCTCCCCACCCGGATGCTCCTCGCCCTCGGCGGCTGGACCGGTAAGTACGGCCCCTACGTCGCCGGCGGGGTTATCGTCCTGGGGATCCTCGCCTTTTTCGCCACGCGGACGCCCAAAGGCAAGGAGCTGAAGGACCGCCTGCTCCTCAAGCTGCCCGTCGTAGGCGACATGTTCCACATCGCCATCGTCGAGAGGTTCTTGAGGCTCCTGTCGTCGATGGTCGTCGCCGGCGTCAACCTGCCCGAGGCCGTCGCCGTCACCACCGCGGCCACCAAAAACCTCGTGTTCCGCAACCGCCTGACCCAGGCCCGCGCCGCCATGATGCGGGGCGAAGGCCTCGCCGGCCCGCTCACCGCCACGGGCATGTTCCCGGGGGCCACCCGGCGCATGATCGCCGTCGGCGAGAGCACCGGCAACCTCGACGACCAGCTCAAAGCCGCCGCCCACTACCTCGACCGCGAGCTCGAGTACAAGATCAACCGCTTCACGATGTTGATGGAGCCAGCCGTCATCATCGCCGTCGGCCTGATCGTCGGCTTCGTGGCCATCGCCCTCATCTCCGCCATGTACGGCATCTACCGCCAGGTGAACATCCAATGACCAGCCGCCACCGTGGCGACCGGCACCGGCCTCGGCGCAACGAAGCGGGCTTCACCCTGCCCGAGCTC
>DAHWQF010000127.1 GCA_027334785.1 Acidimicrobiaceae bacterium | reverse complement strand
CCGACCTGGGTCTTCATGTACATGGACGACGGCGCCTGGACCGGCGCCCTCAGTTGCCAGGTCCTCGAGGACCGGGGGCCGGCTGTCAAGCTCGGGACCTTTTGGCTCTCGGGTGGCCGGGGCGCCTGGGCGGCCAGCCTGAGCCAGCCTTCCGGGCGCCTGCGCATCGCCCGGGTGGTGGACGCCTCGGGCCACGTGCTGGCTGTGGCCCGGCTGTCCTAGGGCCTTGCTACGCGGGCCTTGCTGTGGCGGGCCTTGCTGTGGGTGCTCGCCGCGAGGCCGGCCAGTCTTTCCCCTGGGGTCGTGGTTGTCGTGGAAGCGCTCGTGTGGGAGCTGGTGAGCCGGCCGAAGTTCCCTCCTTCGCGCCCGGGTGTGCCCGACATCGGCGCCGAAGCCCTGAGCCGGGGGATGGGGCTGAGATCTCGGGGATCTCGGGCAAGACGGTGCGGCGCTGGATCAGCGAGGACCGCTCAAGCCTGGGGCCTGTCCGGCCGAGGTCCCAGGGCTGCCAGGCGCTGGGATAGGTGGCGGCGGCCGGTTATCCCGAGGGCCAGGTAGACGGCGCCCAAGTGGTGCTCGACGGTCCGCCCGGAAATGAAGAGGCGCCGGCCGATCTCCTTGTTGGTGAGACCGCTGGCGGCCAGTTCGGCTACCCGCAATTGAGCCGGCGTCAGCAGGCTCGAGCAGTCATTGCCGGCGACTGCCGGCGCGGCTCGGTGAGGGCCCGTGCGGCGCCGGCCCCCGGCCAGGTGTAGCTCTTCGGTGGCCACTAGCTCGAGGCGCCGAGCCCCGCATGCTGCCGCCGTGCGCACCGCCTCACCAAGGAGCTGGCGCGCTTTTGCCGCGGCGCGGGTGTGCCGGAGGAACACGCCGTACCTGGTGAGCGTCTCTGCCTTGACCAGTGGCATCGGGAGCTCCCGTTGCCAGTCCAGTGCTCGCTCGAACCAAAGCCCGGCCGCTTCGTGGTCCCCGGCCCGGAACGCGAGCTCGGCACGCCCGCGGGCGGCCACGGTCCTCGGCCAGAGGCACGGGACCTTCAGGCAGAGCTGCTCCAGGCGCTCTACGCAGCGCGCTGCGTCAGCTGGCCTCTCTGCCGCCAGGTAGGCATCGATAGCGGCTGAGTGCCAGGGGAAACAGGGCTCTATGACCCCAGCCTTCTCACTGACGACCTCCGCCCGCCGAGCTAGCTCGGTGGCAGCTCCGATGGCACCAGCGCTCAGGTGTAAGCCGCAGCGCACGTACCACAGCCAGAACCGGAGCAAGGGGAGCGTGTCCGCCTCGGCCCCGATGGCCGCTTCGACCTGCTGGCAGTGAGAGGCGGCCTGGGCGAAGTCGGCCAGCTGGTAGCTGGTGTAGGCGAGACCGACCTGGACCCAGGGCCGGCGTGCCGCTAGGTAGGGTGAGTCCTCGTCCGCCGCGAGGAGGATGTCGCGTGACTCGCTGATGCGCCCGAGGCGGGCGACGGTGTCCGCGTGGGCGACCGAGTAGATGCTCGTAGACAGGCGCACCGGCGAGCTCGCCGCCTCTTCCATGGCCAGCTGGTAGGCGCGCACGGCTTCGTCGAAGCGCTCGGCCTGCTTGGCCGTCTGGAGCTGGACGAGCCTCGGTCCCCAAGCGGCAGCACCGTGCAGGCCGCGCAGGCCGGTGCCCGGTGGCAAGGAGGCGACGGCCCGGTCGACCTCGTCGACTCCGCCCGGTTCGGCCATGAGCGAGCGGGCGTGGCCCCAGGCGGCCCGGACCCAGGCGGCCAGCTGGCGGTCGGTTGTGGGCGAGAGGAGGCGTTCGGCTTGCTCGGCGAACTCGAACGAGCGGCGCACGCCCGAGCCGTAGAGGCTGACGAGCGATGCCTCGAGCAAGATCTCGATGGCCAGGTCGGGTTCCTCTTGGAGGGTGAGTGAGGCAGCTCGCCTGAAGGCCTCCTCGGCCTCGTCGCCCCTACCCATCTCGAACAGGGCACGTCCCAAGAGCCGCTCCACCTTGGCGGCGAGCTCCGTCCCTAAGTCGCGCCGCCCGTTCAAGAGGGCAGAGCAGACATCGGCGGCTTTGTCCGGCGCGCCGGTGCCGTCGAGGGCCTCGGCCAGGTGCAGGTGGGCTGAGGCCGGGCACTCCGACCCACCCAGTTCGACCGCCGCAGTGAACCACTTCACCGCGGCCTGCAACGCGCCTTGGCTCAGGCTTTCGAAGCCGGCCTCCTCCACGGCCCGCAGGGCGGGTTTGGTCCGCAACCGGGCGGCGAGGGCGTGGGTGGCGACCTCGCCTACGGGTGCTCGCTGATCGGCCAGCTGGCGGAACGTAGAAGCGTGCAGCTCCGTTTTCAAGGGCTCGGGCAGGTCGTCCAAGAGGGCCCGGCGGAGGAGGGAGTGGGCGAAGGAGGCCCGGCCCGGCTCGACGGCAGAGACGAGGCCATTACGGCACATGACGTCGAGCGCCCGGTGGGCCTCTGCCTCCGTGAGCCCGGCTACCGCGGCGGCGACGGACGGCCGGAACTGCACGCCCGATACCGCGGCGGCCCTCGCGTACCGGAGGCCCGCCTCGTCGAGGCCCGTGAAACGGGAAAGGAGAAGCCCGTGGCCGTCCCCGCTGGTCGGGGCAGAACCCGCCTGGGAGGAGAGCTGGCTCAACAAAAGGGGGTTACCGGCGCATAGCTCGTCCAGGCGCGGGGCGAGCTCTTCGGCCACGGCGCTGCCAGCGAGACGCGTGACGAGCTCGATGGAGGCGGCCGTACTGAGCGGCACGAGCCGTACGACCTCCCCCTCTCCAGTCGTCACCAGCGTCTCTGCCAGGGAAGCCGCCTCGCCGGGCCAGGGGCGGAGAGCGCCCACCAGGGCGAGGCGCGCCGGGCCGCGCTGGCGGGCGAGCATGCCGAGGAGCATGAGGGAGTCGCGGTCGGCCCAGTGGAGGTCGTCCAAGGCGAGCAAGAGCGGTCTTCGGCGCCGTTGAAGGGCCCAGCCGCGGAGGCGCTGCCACGCGACGGCGGCACGTTCTTGCGGGGGCAGGGTGGTGACGAAGCCCAACACGTCCTCGGCTGCTTCGTCGGGGAACAACTGGGAGACATACCCAAAGGGCAACGCCACCTCAGCTGCCGCGCCCTGGGCGCGGGCCACCTCGAAACCCGACTGGGACGCTTCCGCTACGGCGGCTTCGAGGAGGGTCGTCTTGCCGAGGCCCGCCTCTCCCAGGACCAGGGTCATGGCGACCTTACCCCCCTGCGCCCTGCTCAAAGTGGCCCCGAGCGCGATGGCGGCGCTGTCACGTTCGAGCAGGTTTTGCGGCAAAGCGCCCAATACAGCTCTCCCGAGCAGCCCCTCCGTGCCCGTAGGGGTGGAGGTCCTTACGAATGGGGGTCGTCCCCGATGTTAGGGCCTGCGAGGCATAGCCACACTTTGCGCCTATGAAGCAGCGAAGGGCGCGCACGGGTGGCCCCTGGGTCGGCAACGGCAAAGGAAGGGGAGCTGCGTGGACGGTCGCCCTGGCGGTGTTCAGCGCCCTGGTCGCGCAGCCTGTTGGCACCGGAGCTGCGACCACTGCCCCCGCCCGCGTTGGCCACCTCGCCGCCCCAGCCGGCCGTCAGGTCGCTCGTCACGAGCGCTCGCCCGCCTTGGTCCACCCCGCGTCGGCACCGCCGCCCGTGGGCCCCGGCTACTGGCTGGTCGGACGTGACGGCGGGGTCTTCGCCTTCGGCAGCGCCGGCTTCTTCGGCAGTTCGGCGGGCAGGAGAGGCGCGCTCACGACGGGCATAGCTGTCACCCCGAACGGCGCTGGCTACTGGTTGGTCTCCTCCGCGGGCGCGGTCAGGGCCTTCGGCACGGCTCACAACTTCGGCTCGGAGGCGGGCAAAAAGCTGAACGCGCCCGTAGTCGGTATTTCTCCCACCCCGCACGGGACCGGCTACTGGCTGGTGGCCTCGGACGGGGGCGTTTTCAACTTCGGCGCCGCTCGTTTCTACGGTTCCGAGGGCCACTCGCACCTGGCCGCGCCCGTGGTCGGCATGGCGGCGACCCCCGACGGCGGCGGCTACTGGCTGGTGAGCTCTCGCGGTGCGGTTTACACCTTTGGCGACGCCCGCTCGTTCGGCTCTGTCCACGCCCACCCCGGCACCCGGGTCGCCGGGCTCACGCCCACGCCGGACGGCAGGGGTTATTGGCTGGACGCCTCCAACGGGAAGGTCTTCCCCTTCGGTGACGCTTCGTACAAGGGCTCGATGGGCGGGCGCAGGCTGCGTGGGCGAGTCGTGGGGATGGTGGCCAACCCGGCCGCCGTCCCCTCCGGGGCCCTTGGGATCCTGACGACGAAACTGGCGCCAGCCTCGGTCTCCTCGTCTTACCACCAGAAGCTCAGCGCGACCGGCGGGCTCCCTCCGTACTCGTGGTCACTTTCGGGAGGCCAGCTCCCTCCCGGCCTGGCCCTGGACAGCAGCCACGGGCTGATCGAAGGTACAGTCACGAGCCCGGCGGTGGAACCGCTCATCATCCGGGTCGAGGACAAGCGAGGTGCGATCGCGACTGTCTCCCTGACCCTGGTCGCCGGCCTCGCCCCGCCTCGCTTGCCGAGCGGTGAGGGGGCTCTGGCGGTTTCGGTCGACCAGCTGCCCGCAGGTACGGCCGCGTCGGTCACCGTCGCCGGCCCCGGAGGCTTCAGGCGTTCTCTTACCGCCACCACCGAGATGGCCGTCAAGCCCGGCACCTACTTGGTGTCGGCCTCCAGAGTGGACGACGGGACCGACACCTTCTACCCGGCGGTTACCGGCAGCCCGGCACGGGTGAGCGTTGGGCACGTGGCGGTCGTGGGCGTCAGTTACCTGACGGAGGTCGCCGACACAACGAAGGTGGTCGGCCGTACCGCCCTTTCAGACCTCCGGTCTTTTTCCGGTCAGACGCTGGTCTTCTCGCCGCCTCCGCCGAGCCTGGCCGGCGTGCAGGCCGGCGACGTTATGGTGGCCCGCCCGAGCTCGGCTGCGCCGAACGGCTTCCTCCGCCGGGTGACGAGCGTGTCCCGGGCGGACGGCCAGCTCGTGCTGGGGACGGCCTTCGCCGGCCTGGCTCAAGCGGTGCCGCGGGCGTCCTTCAGCGTCAACTGGCCGTCCAGCCCGGTCAGTACGAAGGAGATGAGCGACCTCTTCCCTGGGCGCGGCCCAAGCGGCCCAAGCGATACAAGCGGTGCAAGCGGCCCAAGCGGTGCAAGCGGCCCAAGTGGCCCAAGTACAAAAATGGCGGGCCCACAAGAAAGCGGCGTGGGCGTCGCGTGCAGCCAGTCGTTCCCCTGCCAGTTCACGGTGAAGCCGCCGACGAGCAAAGTGGCGTGCGGGTATGCCTCCGGCACCAACCCGACCACGAACCCCCTCCAACCGATCTCGGTCGATGTCAGCCCCCGCTTCTCGGTGACGCCCCACTTCGACGCCTCCTACAGCTTCCCAACGACGCTCCAAGCCGACGCCTACGTCGAGGTGTCCGAGAGCGTCAGCGTGAGCGCCACGGTGCAGTCGAACGTCGTGTGCCAGTACTCGAAAACGCTCTGGGGCCCGTCGAGGTTTGGGATCCCCGACATCGTGTTCTCGATCGGCCCCGTCCCGGTGGACTTCGCTTTCCTGCTGGAGATCGACGCCTCCATAAAGGCCCAGACCACATCGCTCATAACGGTGCCGACCGAGACCCAGGGCTTCACGCTTACCCAAGGCGTCCGCTACGACAGCCAGGCCAGCCCGAACTTCCAGGCCTACTGCCAGGAGGACTGCGTCCAGCAGGACAACCATTTCAGCTCGCCGACGGGCAGCGGGTACCTGAAGGCTTCGATCGGGCCGAAGTTCACCTTCGCCCTGTATGGGGTAGTGGGGCCCACGGCGGGCATCGACGGCTTCGCGCGGGCCGACCTCAGCACGACGGCGCCCGTCTGGGACGTGGGGGTGGGCCTGGAGGCGAGCCTCGGCTTCCAGCTCGCGGTCCTCGGATGGACGCTGGCTTTTCAGGTCACCATCCCGATCCTCACGGCCTACCTGGCGTCGCAGCCGCCCCAGATCACCTCTGCCACCGAGCTCCCGACCGACGAGACCGGCTCGCTGGCCAAGCCTTACAAGGCGTACGTTTCGGCCCTCGGGTTCAACAAGCCGCAGATCACCTGGGGCCCGCCTCCTGCCAGCACGCCCAAGCTCCCCCTCCAATGGGCCCTCGGCAACTGCCAGCTCTCCGTGAACGGCGGCGATTACAACGGTTACATACCCAGCTCGGAGGGGAACGGGGCCAGCGGCACTAGCCCGCGGGGCGAGTACGTGGAGGTGGGTAACGACCTGAGCTCCCCGAACGACGGCATGGTGACGCTGCCGGAGGTACCCGCCGCCGACGCCGGCATGACCCTCACCTTCGACGTCCAGGTGACCGACTCGCTCGGGCAGTGCAGCTACGAAACCTTCACGGTCCCGATCATCGCCGGCCCCAGAGACCAGAACTACCCGCTCGCCAACCCCGAGATCGGCGTCCCGTACATCAACTTCCTCCAGCTGGCCATGTGGGGCCTCTTCAACCCGACCCAGGGGGGGACCCCGCCCTATACGTGCCCTGCTCCGCCCACCGCCGAGCGCCATTACAACAACGGCAACGTGACCTACTACCCCGACGACCCGACCTACCCCGACTTTGCCGACAACGTCGGGCTCTACGTCTCGCAGTCCCCGAACGACCAGACCTTCAACGATGTGGGCCAGGCGGTCGGGCCCGACTGCACGATCAGGGGGACGGTGCCGGCCTCGGTAGATCCCTCGCTCGTGGCCAAGGGCCTGGACCAGCCGCTTTACGTTGTCGACGCGAACAGCGGCACGGCTTGGGACACGCTCCAGATGGGCCCGGTGGCCGAGCCGCTCGAGTTCTGTGACTACGACAGCTCGACCGGCGCCTGCCCGCTCTGGCCACTCCAGTCGGAGCAACCGGGCACCGTCACCGCCGAAGAGGGGGTCTCTATTTCCAGTCCCATCAAGGCCGCCTACGGCGTGCCCCTCGACCAGGGCACCGGCCAAGCCTCGACGTACTCCTACTCGCTCGGCGGCGCCTGCGGCCAGTACGGCTATGCGGTACCGTCCGGAGTGGGCATCGGGACAGACGGTGTGCTCCGCGGTACCCCGACCGAGACCGGCTTCTACAAGTTCCCCGTGCAAGCCGTCGACGACGCTGGGGCCTGTGCCTGGACCTGGGCCTACTTGAACATCGTCAGCCCTGTCGCCACTGGCCCGGCGGCCCTAGCGCCGGCCGAGGTCGGCGTCCCGTACCATAGCAACCCCTTGACCGCCTCCGGGGGGACGGCGCCCTATGGGTGGCAGGTCACGTCGGTGACCGGTCAGAGCGGCAACCCGGTGCCGCTGCCCACCGGCCTTTCGGTCGACTCCGCCACCGGCCAGGTCACGGGCACGCCCGGTGCCGGGACCAACGGCCCCGGCCAGACGGCACCCCAGCCAGGCACGGCCGGCACCTATCAGTTGACGTTCGCGGTGACAGACGGTGCCGGGGGTACTGCTACCGAGACGCTGCCCCTCGTCGTCGCCCCGCCCCTCGCCATCACGAGCCCCGTCCAGCTGCCCCCCTCGACCAAGGGCGTCCGGTACATGACCCGGCTTGTTTCCTCTGGCGGGACGGGCGGCGACAGGTGGTCCCTCGTGAACGGTGCCCTGCCCGACGGGCTCTCGCTCTTGCCAGGAGGCGTGATCGCCGGTACGCCGGCGGCCGACGCCAAGACCACGATCGCTTACGTGCAGGTCACCGATACCGCCGGCGGCCAAGCCCTAGCCGCCTTCGTGGTACCGGTCGGGGTGGCGGTCACGACCACCGCCCTGGAAGAGGCCGAGGTGGGCGTCGCTTACTCGGCTAGCTTCCGGGCCGCCGGAGGCCAGCCCCGCTACACCTGGCGGCTGGCGGCCGGTTCGGGGCCACTACCGGGGGGCCTGACCCTTTCGGCAGGCGGGCTGCTCTCGGGGACACCTGCACCTGGTTCGGCGGGTGCTTACCCGATAGCAGTGCGAGTGGACGACGCCAGCGGGGGTAGCTGGACCGCCCAGTTCACCCTCGAAGTCGCCGCCCACCCCGCCCTAGAGGCAGGCATGGTGCCGGCAGACCTCTCCGAGGGTTACTCCTTCGCCCCGACCGTGGTGGGCGGGGTGGGGCCGTTCACCTGGAGCCTCGTCCCCGGAGGGGGGTCGTTGCCACCAGGGTTGTCGCTGGACGCCAAGGGCACCCAGACCGGGACGGCCGGGATGGTCTACGGCACACCCGACGCCCTGGGCAGCTACAGCTTCCTCTTGGAGGTGACCGACGCCTTCGGCCAGGTCGCCACGGCCAAGGCGTCGATCTCGGTCGTCGAGGGGCCCACGGTGACCACCACGTACCTCCCGGACGGCAACGTCGGGGTCCCCTATGACGCAACGCTCGTGGCGGCAGGCGGGGTCACCACGGCGTCCGACCCCTACCAGTGGTCCCTCGGCGTCGGCCAAAGCCTGCCCGCCGGCCTCCTGCTTTCGCCGGACGGGACGCTCTCGGGCACCCCCGAGGCCGTCGCGGG
>DAHWQF010000126.1 GCA_027334785.1 Acidimicrobiaceae bacterium | reverse complement strand
TGACCCGTTTCGTGGCCGAAGGGGTGGCGCCGCTCCGTGAGATCCTGGCGGTCACTTTCACGCGCCTCGCCACCGGCGAGCTGAAGGACCGGGTGCGAGCGCGGCTCGTCTCGGCCGAGCTGGCGCTCGGGCGGTCCCTCGAAGCCGGCGGGCCACCCCCAAGTGACGACCCGGTCGCCGCCTTGCTCGCCTGCCCGGGCCCCGAGGGCGACGAGGTCCGGGCACGCCGGGCGCGCCTCGCCAGGGCGCTCGCCACCTTCGACAGCGCCACCATCACCACCACCCACGGCTTCTGCCACATGGTCCTCGGCGCCCTCGGCGTATGGGGAGAGGTCGCGCCCGGGGCGGTGTTGCTCGAGGACCCCCACGACCTGGCCGAAGAGGTGGTCGAAGACCTCTACGCGCGCTGGGTGCGGGACAAGGGCCTCCTTCCCTTCAGCCTGAAGACAGCTCTCGAAGTCGGCCTGGCTGCGGTGCGCAGCCCCGGCACAGAGCTGGGCCCCGGCGCGGACAAGGCCGATGAGTCACCTGCCGGGCTCCGCCGGCGCCTGGCCGATGCCACACGGACCGAGGTGTCCCGGCGGTTGGTCGACGCGGACCTGCTGACCTACGATGGCATGCTCGTCCGCCTTGCCGACGCCCTGGACGACCCCGTCCGAGGCGAAGGCGCGCGTCGGCGCCTTGGGAAGCGCTACCGGGTGGTCCTGGTCGACGAGTTCCAGGACACAGATCTCGTGCAGTGGGACGTCGTTCGTCGGGCCTTCGCGTCCGGGGGTACCCGCCTGGTCCTGATCGGAGACCCCAAACAGGCTGTGTACGCCTTCCGGGGAGCCGACGTGTACGCCTACCTGGCCGCTGCCAGCGCTGCGCCCCCGTCCAGCCGCCTCACCCTCGAGCGCAATTGGCGCTCGGACGGCCGCCTCATGGCAGCGTGCGACGCCCTGTTCGGCCCATTGCAACTGGGCCATCAGGGGATCGTTTACCGACGGGCAGGGCCTCACTGCGCCCACCCAGGGCCTGGTATCACCGGCGCACCCGTGGCAGAGCCCCTTCGGATCCGCTGGCTCGACCGGCATCGCCCACCCCCGGGCTGCACGCTCTCCGCATCGAAACCACTGGCGAAAAAGACCGCTGTCAACCTGGTCGCCGAAGACCTAGCAGCCGACGTCGTGGCGCTGGTTTCCGCCGGCGCCGAGTTGCTCGCCGGCCGGCCCGCCGGCGAGCGGGACGGGGCCGGGCCGGGCGCCTTCCCAGACGACGGTTCGGACGCCACGGCTAGCTCACACGCTTCGGGCGGCCCAGGCCGGCCGGGTGGCTCAGACGACGGTGCGCCCGTTCGGCGGAAGCTCGAGCCGCGCGACATAGCGGTCTTGGTCCGCACCAACGAGCAAGCCACCTTGGTGCAAAAACAGCTCGCCGACGCCGGCGTGCCCGCCGTGGTCTCGGGCACCCAAAGTGTCCTGGCGACTCCCGCTGCATGTGACTGGCTGGCCCTCCTAGACGCCCTTCAGCAGCCCGCGTCGCGCTCGCTGGCCGCGGCGGTAGCGCTCTCGAGTTTTTTGGCCGGCGCGCCGAGCAACTGGCGAGCGGGGACGAGAGGGTCTGGGAGGCTGTCCACGACCGCCTACATGACTGGGCCGGGGTGCTCCGCCGCCACGGGGTGGCGGCACTGTTCGCGGAAGCCTCCGCCAGCGAGCGGCTCCCCCAGCGCCTGCTCGCCGAGTTGCAGGGCGAGAGGCGCCTCACCGACCTCCGCCACATAGCAGAGCTACTGCACGGCGAGGCGACCCGCTTGCAACTCGGGCCGGCGGCGCTGCGAGCGTGGCTGGCCCGTCGGGCCGAGGAGGCTAGCGCCGAAGGCAGCGAGGAGGAGGAGCTGTGCCGCCGGCTCGACTCCGACAGGGCCGCGGTGCAGGTGCTCACCGTCCACCGGGCCAAGGGCCTCGAGTTCCCGGTCGTGTACTGCCCGTACCTGTGGGACGCCGGTCATCGGGGCACGAGCGGGAAGCCGGTGGCCTATCACGACCCCGAGGACTCCTTCCGACGCAAGCTCGATGTCGGGGAAACAGGGGACCCCGTCTACGACGAGCATTTCGCTCTTTCCCAAGAGGAGGCCCGCGGCGAGGACCTCCGCCAGATGTACGTGGCTCTCAGCCGGGCCAAGCACCAGCTCGTGTTGTGGTGGGTCCCTGCGACCGATTCCCAGCGCTCGGCCCTCGGCCGGGTGCTCTTGTGCCAGAGGGACGTCGCCGGCGCCCTGGCGGCGCCCTACTCGAGCCCGCCGCGCGACCTTGCCGTCGAGGCGGCCCTGGAGCAGGTGGCGGCGGGTGCCCCGGGTCTCGTGAGCATCGAACAGATGGCGGCGCGGCCTCCCGGCACCTGGCAAACGGCCCAGAGGGCCCTCGGGGCGGAGGCGCTCCAGGCCATGTCGTTCGAGCGCGACCTCGACATCTCCTGGCGGCGTTCCTCCTACAGCAGCATCATCTCCCAATCGCGCGCCGTGGTGGAAGAGCCGGTCGGGAGCGAGCCCGAAGAGAAGGGGACAAGCGACGAACCGCCGGCGCCCGCCACCGGGCAGGGCATCGCCGGGCAGGGCATCGCCGGTCAGGGCATCGCCGGTCAGGGCATCGCCGGGCAGGGCATCGCCAGCCAGGGCATCGCCGGGCAGGGCATCGCCGGCCGGGGCGAGGAGGACACAGAGGCGCGCCTGCGCTCGGTGCTCTCGCCATGGGCACCTGTACCTGCCGGCGCCGCCGTGGGCACGTTTGTCCACAGTGTCCTCCAAGGGGTCGATTTCTCGGCACCCGACCTGAGCGGGGCGCTGGAGGAGGCTGTGGCAGCCCGGATCGGCACCTACCCTGGGGACACAGCCGACGCCGCTTCCATCGTCGCTGGCTTGCAGGCCGCCGTCGAGACCTCTCTCGGCCCTCTGGCCGGCGGCGTCCGGCTACGCGACATAGAGCGCGGGGACCGCCTGGACGAGCTCGCCTTCGAACTACCGGTCGCGGGCGGTGACGAGCCCTTCGGGACGGTCATGACGGCCGAGCTCGGCGAGGTCTTCTCCAAGTACGTGCCGGCGGGCGCACCTCTTGGTGCCTACGCGTCCGCCCTCCAAAGCCCCGCGCTCGAGACGACCCTTCGCGGTTACCTCACAGGGAGCCTGGACCTGGTTTTCCGCCTCGAGGCTGGAGCCGGGGGCCAAGCGCGGCACCAAGGGCCGGCCCGAGGACGGGCGGGCCGGGCACGCTACTTCGTGGCCGACTACAAGACAAACTGGCTGGCGTCGCCGGGCGAGGCCCTAAGTGCCTGGCACTACCGGCCCGTGGCCTTGGAGCAGGAGATGGTGGAGGCGCACTACGCCCTCCAAGCCCTCCTTTACCTCGTGGCGCTCCACCGCTACCTCCGGTGGCGGCTGCCCGGGTACCTACCGGAGGCTCACCTCGGAGGCGTTGTCTACCTGTTCGTGCGGGGCATGGCGGGCCCAGGGACGCCTGTAGACGACAACGGCCAACCCTGTGGGGTGTTCTCCTGGGGCCCGCCGGCGGCGCTTGTGCGTGAAGTCTCTGACTTGCTAGCAGGCAAAGGGGCGCGGGCATGACCCAGGCAGGCTTCCTCGAAGCGGACCTTGCGCTCGGGGTGGCGCCGGAGAGCTTGTTGGGCGTGTTCAACCGCGCCGGAGTGCTCTCTGCCGCCGATGTCCACGTCGCTTTGACCCTGGACCGGCTGGGCCGTTCCAGCGACGCCCTCGTCCAGCTGGCCGCCGCTCTGGCCGTGCGCGCCCCCCGCGCCGGGCACGTGCTGGCGGACTTAGCCACGGCCCCTTCCACGGTCTTGACGGGCAGCGAGGCCGAGGTGGGCCTGGACGAGCTGCCCTGGCCCGAACCGAGCACCTGGTTGGAGCGGGTCGCGCGCAGTGAGCTCGTGAGCACCCCGAGCACTGCCGCGGCCAACCGTCCCCTCCGCCTCGAAGGGAGCGCCCTGTACCTGCAGCGTTACTGGCGCGACGAGTGCTTCGTCGCCGCGGAACTGCTCCGCCGCGCCGGTGCCCCTCCGCTTGGCCTCAACGAGGGGCGCATGGAGCAAGCATTGGACCGGCTGTTCCCTGACGACAGTTCCGGCCTCCAGCGCGAGGCGGCGGGCAAGGCGGCGCGTTACCTGCTCTCGGTCGTCGCCGGGGGGCCGGGCACGGGCAAGACGACCACCGTGGCTCGTTTCCTCGCGCTCGCTCACGACCAGTTCACGGCGGTTGGCAAAGCTGCACCCCTGGTGGCCCTGAGCGCGCCCACGGGCAAGGCCGCGGCAAGGGTGGCGGAGGCGGTGCACGACGAGGCCCGGCGCCTGCCCCTCGACGAAGCCGTACGCGAGTGGATGGCAGGCATAGACGCCTCCACAGTGGACCGCTTGCTCGGCCGCCACCCGGGCAGCAGTGGCCGCTTCCGCCACGACCGCCAAAACCGGCTGCCGCACGACATCGTGGTCGTCGACGAGACCTCCATGATGTCGTTGCCCCTGATGGCCAGTTTGCTCGACGCTGTCCGTCCGGATGCCCGCCTCGTCCTCCTCGGGGACCCCGAGCAGCTTGCGTCCGTTGAAGCCGGAGCCGTGCTGGCAGACGTCGTCGGGCCCGCCCGGGATGCGCCGGCGGGTGCCGGGAGCCCGGTCGCGCGGTGCATCACTGTGCTCCTGGACAACCATCGTTTCCAAGGTGCCCTCGCCGAAGTGGCCGCCGCCGCTCGTGCCGGTGCCAGCGACACCGTCGTGGCCACTTTGAGGTACCCGCCGGGAGAGGGGGTCAGCTGGCTGGAAGTCGACCCGGCCAGCGCGGAGACAGAGACGCTGGCGGCCGTGCTGGGGCTGGCCGGCACCGAAGTCGAGGCGCTGGCCGAGCGCAGCGCCCGGGGCGACGCGCCCGGGGCCCTCCGGGCGCTCGGGCGGTTCAGGCTGCTTTGCGCCCACCGAGAAGGGCCGGCGGGGGCGTCCACGTGGAACGCCCTCATCGAGCGGTGGCTCGCTACCCGCGCCGCCACCGCCCCGCCCAGCGCGGACTGGTACCCGGGCCGGCCCGTCGTGGTGACGGAGAACGACTACAGCCTTGGGCTGTGGAACGGTGACCTCGGCGTCGCAGTTCGCGAAGGTGACCGCTTGGTCGTGGTGTTCCAGCGGGGTGCGTCGCTCGTCCGGGTGAGCCCCTCGCGCCTGACGGCCGTGCAGACCGCCTTCGCCATGACGGCTCATCGGGCGCAGGGCTCGGAGTTCGACGAAGTTGTCTTCGTCCTGCCGCCGGCGCCGGCTCGCATCCTCACCCGGGAGCTCTTTTACACGGCCGTGACCAGGGCTCGGAGTGCGGTGACCGTGGTGGGCACCGAAGAAGCGGTGCGTTTTGCGGTCGAGCGGCCGGTCGCACGCGCCTCGGGCTTGGCGGCCCGTCTTTGGGCTGCCGGCGCGCCCGAGCCAGTGGGGGCGGGGAGTTCCCGTCCGGGGACCCTCCGTTGAGCCCGCCCGGCGGCGGGCCGGCACCGTTGCCGAAGCTGAGCCTCGGCTGGGAGCGGCTTTGCCAGGACCGGTCGCTGCACGGCAGGGACTGGAGCGCGGCGGCCGCTGAGTTGGCTGACGGTTGGCTGCGCGCCCTCTTCGCACGCGCCGTCGCCGAGGTGGGACCGCCACCTGCTCTCACGCCCGGGCGGCTCTCTGGGCTACGGGCTCGCTGGCGGGGTGTCGAAGCAACCACAAGCAACGAGGCGACGCGCCCGGACCGAGGCCTGGCGCTCATCGCCGTGGGAAGCCTCGGCCGGGGCGACCTCGCGCCGGGCAGTGACCTCGACCTATTGCTGGTCCACTCGGGCCGAACTGACGTGACAGAAGTGGCCGACCGGCTGTGGTACCCGATCTGGGACGACCCCATGCCGCTCGACCACAGCGTCCGGACTCTGGCCCAGGTGACCCAGGCGGCCGAGTCGGACCTCCGGGTGGCGCTCGGTTTGCTGGACGCCCGTCCGGTTGCCGGCGACCCCGAACTCGGCGCGCGCGTCGTCCAGCTCGGGCGGCGCCTGTGGCAAGCCCACACCCCGAGATGGTTGCCCCAGGTCCTCGCGGCTCGGGAAGCGGCGCAACGAAGCCATGGTGAGGTGGCCTTCCTGGTAGAGCCAGAGCTCCAACAAGCCCGGGGCGGGCTCCGCGACGTGCAGGTCCTGGCCCTCCTGGCCCAGTTCACGCCCATAAGCGCGGGGGCGGCTTCCGAGCTCCCGCTCACCGCCGCCGCCGACTTGCTCCATGCCACCAGGGTTGAACTTCAACGCCTCAGCCGGCGGCGCAGCGAGAAGCTCTTGCTCGAAGACCGCGACGCAGTGGCCGCCGCGCTCGGGATGAGCGGGCGAGAAGAACTGGCCCACCGGCTGGCGGACGCCGGCAGGACAGTGGCCTGGGCGGTCGAAGATGGCTCCCGGCGGGTGCAGTCGTGGCTCGCCGGGCCGCGCGGGCGTGGAGGCTCCGCCGACAGGCCCATCGAGCCCGGGCTGGTGCTACGCGACGACGAGGTGGTCGTCCCCCTGGCCACTCCCGTCAGGGACCATCCTTCGCTGGCCTTGCGGGCGGCGGCAGCTTCGGCCGAACTCGGCGTGCCGCTCGCCCGGAGCACCTTGGCACGCCTCGGGCTCGAAGCGCCCGTCCCGGGACGCCCCTGGCCGGAGGAGGTCCTGCGAGCCTTCCTCCGCCTGCTCGCCGACGCCCCCGCCAGCATCCACGCCATAGAAACCCTCGACCAGCTGGGTGTGTGGGAACGTTTTATGCCCGAGTGGCCGAGGGTTCGCAACCGCCCGCAGTTCGACCCCTACCATCGCTTCACGGTGGACCGGCACCTCTTGGAGACGGTGGCCAACGTGGCGGCACGTGCTCGCGACGTGCACCGGCCAGACCTCCTGCTGCTCGGGGCGCTTCTCCACGACGTCGGCAAGGGTGCGGGTGAGGACCATTCGCGCGCCGGCGCCGCCATGGCCGCCCTGGCGTCGGAACGCTTCGGGCTGCCGGGCCCGGACGCCGCCACGCTCGACAAGCTCGTTCTCCACCACCTGCTGTTGGCGGACACAGCGACCAGGCGCGACATCGAGGACCCGGCGACAGCCAAGACCGTAGCGGAGACGGTGGGCGACGCCACGACCCTGGAACTGCTGGCGGCTCTCACCGAAGCCGACGGGCGGGCGACAGGGCCGTCGGCGTGGAGCGAGTGGAAGGCCCGCCTGGTCGAGCGCCTCGTTGAGCGCGCCGGCGCCCTTCTGGAGGGGAAGCCGCTGGCCGAGGGCACCCCCTTTCCCACAGAGGACCACCGCCGCCTGATGGCGAGCGGCGGCCTGCAAGTAGTGCCCGGCCCACGCGAGCTCGTGGTCGTGGGGCCCGACCGCCCCGGGCTCCTCGCCGACGTCACCGGGGCCTTGGCGCTCCATGGGATCGCGGTGCTCCAAGCACGTGCCCACAGCGAGGACGGCCAAGCGTTGGAGGTCTTCACCCTCGACCTGCCCGACGGCGCCGCGCCGAGATGGGAACGGGTGGCCCGGGACATCAAAGGCGCTGCGCTCGGCCACCTCGAAATCGCCGCGGCCCTGGCCAGGAACGAGCTGCAACGCACCGACCGTCGGCGCCGGCGTTCGCCGGCACTACCCCCGCCGGAGGTGAAGGTGACCGTGGACAACCAGGGGGCCAGTGCCGCAACCATCCTCGAGGTCCGCGCCCCCGACGCCCCTGGCCTGCTCCACCGGGTGGCGGCCGTCCTCACGGGCCTCGGCCTTGACATAGTTTCCGCGCGCGTGTCCACGCTCGGCAACGCGGCCGTCGACACCTTCTACGTGCGCCAGGCTGGCGACAAACTGCCCTTGGACCACGCCGAGGCCGCCCGGCAAGCCCTCGAAGCGGAGCTCGCAGCTCCGGCGCCCGGGACTGCGGCAGCCGGGGAAAGTCGTAACGCTCCCGAAACATAGCGGTCGCTGCTTCGAAACACGCTGGCCCTACCTTCGTGAGGAGCCCGCGGCCCAGCTGAGCCGACGGGCTCTCGAACGCTTCCGAACGCACTAGGAGGAGGGCTTTTGCAGCACCTTTTGGTCCACTTACAAGCCGCCGCGACACCCAGCTTCTCGGACAAGCCGTACCTAAACACCGGCGACAACGCGTGGCAAATGACCGCGGCCACCTTCGTGGCCCTGATGAGCGTGCCCGGCTTGGCCGTCCTCTTCGGCGGCCTGGTCCAAAAGAAATGGGTGGTCAACACCATGTTCATGACCTTCGCTGGGTTCGCAGCAGTCCTCGTCGTCTGGGTGCTCTGGGCTTACCACATGGGCTTCGGCTCGCCCTGGTTCCGGGGGGCGAACTGGAAGCCGTCGAGCGACCCCATCACCAACTTTTTCGCCAACTTCGTCGGCCACCCGGGCACGACGCTTTCGAGCACGGGGTTGGAGTCCCAAGCGAGCATCCCGCTCGTCAACGGGGGCATGCCGCCGTTCGCCCTGCCCAGTGCGAGCGTTGTGTACTTCCAGTTCGTGTTCGCAGCCATAACACCG
>DAHWQF010001265.1 GCA_027334785.1 Acidimicrobiaceae bacterium | reverse complement strand
TCGGGCTGGGGAGCGGTTACATCCCCTTGGAGTTCCAAGGTTACGGCATCGATCCCTCCCAGCGGAGGGAGCTCTTCGACGCCGCCTATCCGGAGCTCCTCTCGGCCCTCTCCGGCGAGCTCTTGGCCGCCCCCACCGCCCCCGGGGGGCACGTGCGCCTCAACGTCCTCCCGGTCCAACGGCCTTACCCCCCGCTCTGGATGGCCGTGCAGACCTCAGAGGCGCTCCCGTTCGTGGCCGCGCGGGGCGTCTCGGTGGCGATGATCCCCTACGCGAACATGCAAGGTCTCCCCGAGCTCTCGGAGCGGGTGCGCCGTTACCGGGAGGCGCTCCCCTCCGGAGCCCGGACCCGGACCGCGGCGGCCTTCCACATCTACGTCGCGGACCGCCCCTCCCCGGGAATCCGGGCGCTGAAGAGGTACCTGGAGGAGCGCTTGACCACCCAGAGCACCCATTTCGTGGCCCGGCAGCAGCGGGACCCGGGCGGGAGCACTCCGGAG
>DAHWQF010001264.1 GCA_027334785.1 Acidimicrobiaceae bacterium | reverse complement strand
TGCCTCGAGCGGTTCGGCCGATGCCAGCTGCGCCGAGATCGCCTGGGAACCGTCGATCCTCGTGTCGTCAGTCATAGCGGATCCTCGGATCAAGGGCCGCGTAGGCGAGGTCAGCCAGAAGGTTGCCGATCACCACCGCGGCACTCACGACGAGGATGATGCCCAGGAGGACCGGATATGTCCGGTGCTGCTGCGCGTCCCAGAAGAGCAGGCCCAGGCCGGGGTAGTTGAACACCACCTCGACGTAGAGGGCGCCGCCGAACAGGCTCGGCAGCGACAGCCCGAACAGCGTGATCAGCGGCAAAAGCGAGTTGCGCAGCGCGTGCTTGAAGACCACGACGAACTCGCCGAGCCCCTTCGCCCGGGCGGTGCGGATGTAGTCCTGGATGAGGATCTCGTTCATGGAGGCCCGCATGTAGCGGCCCCAGCCGGCCACCGTGCCGATGACGATCGTCGTGATCGGCAGGGCGATGTGCGAGGCCCAGACGCCAAAGCCCGCGG
>DAHWQF010001263.1 GCA_027334785.1 Acidimicrobiaceae bacterium | reverse complement strand
AGGGTCGAGCGCCTCACGCGTCCCTCCGGCGCTCACGACGACCCGGATCCCCTCGAGTGTGCGCCGGCCGGTGCCCGACCCGATGTCCGCGAGGACGCGCTGGACGATCGCCGCCGGATCGGCCAGACGGCCTGCACCGCTGTCACCACCGGCGAGGCGGCCCACTTCAGGAGGCACCATGACCACTCCCCGTTTCAAGAGCACCGAGATGTTCTCCTGGACGGCCGGGTGCTCCCACATCTCGGTGTGCATTGCCGGGCAGACCACCACCGGGGCTCGGGTGGCGAGCAGGGTTGCCGTCAAGAGATCGTCGGCCATCCCCGACGCGTAGCGTCCCAACAGGTGGGCCGTCGCCGGTGCCACGACCACCAGGTCGGCGCTCTGGCCCAGTCGCGTGTGGGGAATGGGATCGGTGGCATCCCACAGGGAAGTCTGCGCCGGCTCGGAGGCCACCGCGGAGAACGTCGCGGTCCCGACGAAGCGAGTGGCGCTCTCGGTGAG
>DAHWQF010001262.1:239-501 GCA_027334785.1 Acidimicrobiaceae bacterium | reverse complement strand
CCTCGAGCTGTGGGACACAGGCCAGTCACCCCACTACGATGTAGTCCATAGCGAGGTGGCCGAGCTGGTCACTCGGCTGGTGGGTTGCCCCCACCGGCTGGTGCCGAACGACGACTATGAGCCCCCGGAAGGAGGTCCCACCCAGTGACCATCGAACTCAAAGCCGACCTGAACAATGAAGATGACGAGGGCCGCAACTGGGCACGCCTATCGGGTGCCGAAGAGCCGGGAACGGTCCTACCGGGCGCGGTCCTGCGGGCCG
>DAHWQF010001262.1:0-229 GCA_027334785.1 Acidimicrobiaceae bacterium | reverse complement strand
AATCACCCAAAGAGGTTGCCGGCATACTCAATAAAAAGGGCGTTACAAAGGACAGGGAAGTTATAACTTACTGCAACTGGGTGCAGTCGTTACTGCCGGCTGAAGAACCAAGCCGAAAATCTTGAAGCAGGGTGGGGCTGGGCCCACCCTACTTTGCTGTCCGAATCCGGCCTTCACGCTGGGCGCATGAAGAAACGAGGGATGCTGAACGCATCTCCCAATCTGCAAA
>DAHWQF010001261.1 GCA_027334785.1 Acidimicrobiaceae bacterium | reverse complement strand
GCTCGCTGCGAAAGCGAGCTGAGCGAGCGCCAAGCGCCGGCAGCAGACGACCGGTGGCAGCGCAGGATCATCGGTGTCACGGCGCGATCAGGGCAAGTTGAGTCCCAACGAGTGGTGTGCGGGGTCGGAGGGTCCGGCGTCGTGCCGGGCGATGGTGTCGAAAGCGGCGAGAACCGTTTGCCGCAGGTGGCAGTGAAGATCTTCGAGTCGACGACGCCGGCCCTCAACGTTGCCCGCCGACCACCGCTGGGCCAAGCCTGCGACGCCAGACCGTCGTCGCGCCGCCGTTCGGAACTGACCGTCCTGTGTCGGCTCCTTGACTCTCCAGTAGGTGGAGACGTGATGATGGAACCCATGATGATCGGCCAGCTGGCGGAGCGGACGGGGCTTACAGTTCGGACGCTGCGCTTCTACGCCGACGCGGGCGTGCTGCCCGAGGCGGGGCGCTCGGCGTCCGGGTACCGCCTGTTCGGTCCCGATGCCGTGGCCCGTGCACGCCTG
>DAHWQF010001260.1 GCA_027334785.1 Acidimicrobiaceae bacterium | reverse complement strand
GCCAGGCGCGCCACGCCGGCCGAGCGCACCACGTGCTCGAGCACCTCATCGGCGAGCCGGACGTCGACGAGCTGGCCGTGGCGGACGGGCCGCACCAGCTGGATGCGGCCCGAGGGTCCGCCTGAGGCGGCAAGGCCGAGGGCTTTGCGCCCGAAGGCGACCATCCTCGCCTCTCCGACCTCGACCGCCGCGACCGACGGCTCCTCGACCAGGACGTCCCCGCCCGGCTCGGCAACCCGGACGGTGGCCGAGCCGAGGTCGACTGCGAGGTCGGGGCTCACGGTCGCAACACGCTGGCATCGTAGGCGGCCGACCGGCAGGGCTCGCGACGCCAGGGGCGCCCGGCAGAGATAGCCTGCTGCTTCGTGGCCGCCTACGCCGACGACTACGACGACTCGTCGGACGAGGAGCCTGCATCACGGCCCCTGCCCGCCGAGGACCGGCTGTGGCGACACCCGTCCGAGCTCGGCCGCTACGGGACGGGGCCGCTGCTCGATCCCG
>DAHWQF010000125.1 GCA_027334785.1 Acidimicrobiaceae bacterium | reverse complement strand
GTTCTTGTTCTGTTTCGACCTGCTCAGTATTTTTGAGCGCAAGAACCCTCTCGGCCTGATCGAGGCTTTCTCCAAGGCTTTCCGGCCAGGAGAAGGACCGACGCTTGTCATAAAAGTCATCAACGGGGATATCGAGACGAGGTCGTCGGAGCGTCTCAAACTCGCCGCCTCCCAGCGGTCCGACATCGTAATCATTGACAGGTACTTCGACCATGACGCAAATGTGGCGCTCATGGCTGCGTGCGACTGTTACGTGTCGCTTCACCGCAGCGAGGGCTTTGGCTTGACGTTGGCTGAGGCGATGGCGCTTGGCAAGCCTGTTGTAGCAACTGGCTATTCGGGCAACCTGGACTTCATGACGCCGGAAACCTCCTATCTTGTACCCTGGAAGCCGGGGACAGTGCCCGTGGGCTGTAGCCCTTACCGCGCCGGTGCACGCTGGGCGGAGCCCGATGTCGATGCAGCTGCAAGCATGATGCGAGAGGTCTACGATCATCCCGCGCACGCGGCCGAGATTGGTAGGCTCGCGAAGCTCGATGTGCTCCGTAATCATGGGCTAGAAGCGCGAGCGAACTTTGTTAGAGAGCGGTTCGAAGCTGCCGAAAGGGCGCTACAGCAGCGTCGACAACGGCCGTCTCCCCAAATCGTCAATTCAGAACCTAATGAGGGGGGTTCTCTTGTAGATCTGGTTCGTCGCCCGAGGGACCTCAACGTACCGAGCAAGCACCCACGTTCTGCTCGACTGTTCCGAAGGGTCGTCTGGCGAGTTCTACGCTCACATGATGACCACGACCGAGAGTTGCACATCGGGCTCGCGGCTGGAGTAGAGAGTATTGCGGCTGAGATTGCCCAGGTAAAGGAGGCTTTGGAAGAAGCGCAGGCCCAATATGGCCAGTCCGTAAGTTCGTTGAGGGCGGAGGCCATGGTTCAGCATCGGCGCTTGGACGACGCAGCTGGGAGGGCCGACCAGCTTGTAACACGCCTAGACGACCAGGCTGCGCGCCTCGATAGCCAGGGCGCACGCCTAGACGACCAAGGCGCACGCCTAGACGACCAGGCTGCGCGCCTCGGGGACCATGGCACTTGGATTGAGCAACACGGGTCTCGTCTTGATGAGCTCATAAGCCCGGACCGCCTCGCACGGATCGACCGAAGTCTCGCTACGAGTGAGGAGCTACGTGCCATTCCCTTCATGAGCGATCCAGCCTTGCTCATGACCAGCGATGACGCTGGCAGGCCGGTTATCGGCTACCGGGAGGGGTCGAGTCTGGCGGGCAGGTACGCATCGTTCGAGGACATCTTCAGGGGACCCGAAGAGATGATTCGCGACCGCTTCGTCCCGTACCTAGAGATCCTTGCGGGTCACGCGCCCGTGTTGGATGTCGGCTGCGGCCGGGGTGAGCTGTTGGACCTCTTGGCCAAGGCTGAGATCGACGCGACGGGGGTGGACATTGACGAGTCGATGGTCGAAAGAGTCCGAGCAAAGGGATATGGGGTAGTCCACCAGGATGCCATCGAGTACCTAGCGGCCCAGGATGCTGGTGCGTTCGGTGCTGTCTTCGCGGCTCAGGTGATTGAGCACCTGTCGCCCGAAGCAGTTTCGCGTTTGCTTGCTGAGTCCTATAGGGTCCTGCGGCCAGGGGGGGTTATGGTGGCTGAGACCGTGAACCCATACTCCGTCCAGGCGTTCAAGGCCTTCTGGACCGACCTGACGCATCGCCACCCAATTTACCCTGAGGTGCTTGTTGTCTACTGTGCGGACGCTGGCTTTGGGGAGGCGACAGTGATGTTCCCGAATGGCAATGGCGACCTCGCTGAGGAGCGCTGGTCGGAGGGTGAATACGCGGTCGTTGCGCGGAAGCCCATGTGATCCAGGGGCGGGGTCCCGCCAAAGCGCGTCGCGATGCGCTCAAGCTGGCGGTATGTCACCCGGGTCCAGCATGCCTTCCCTGGCGCGCTCCCTCGCCGACAAGTCTCCGACCGGTGCACGAGGGGCTTTCGGGGCTTGTGGAGTGACATTGCACCCGCCACCCGATTCACCCTGAGGCGTTCGTCGTGTTCACCACTTGGGGGCTTTGATAAGGGAGCTAGAGGTGTTCCCTAGCGACAGCGAAGATTTGGCGAGATCGTTGGTGGGAGGGTGAAGGCGCGGTCGTTGCCGGAAAGCCTGCGTGGCTGTGCGTTGGCAGGACGGCGGGAACCGGCCGTTTTTCACGGGTGGCAACCTAGAAGTGTCGATTGACAACGTGGGCCACCCTGGGTTTAGTGGAGGCTCCCCCGCTTGGAGCACTGGCTTACCTGCTCTGTTTTAGCAGAAATGCGTGGAGGTGCAAAGCCGGCATTCCTGCCCTTTCGTTAGGTACGAACACACGTACGGTGCCGCGCGCGCCGCCAGGTTCTTTTGCGCTGCCTTCCCGTCGGCTCAGCCGGCCAGAAGCTCTTCAACCGTGATGACCTCACCGCAGCAGGGTGTGCAGCCTCCAGCGCCGAGCCGTCGCATGAAGGCCCCGCAATCGCAGATCTGGGCACCCACGAGGCGCGTCTCGCACTCGGGGCACTCGTAGACGGTGCCCTGTTTGCGGGAGCGGCCGGGGGGCGGCGGTGCCGGCAGTGGAGAAGGCACTTCGTGGTGGCGCCGGAACAAAGCTTGGCGGCAGCGGTCGCTGCAGGTAGTACGCGGGCGCCCTGCTCGCGGGGTGCCCCCACAGGCCAGGCAACCAGCCGTGACGGAGCCGTTACGCGACGGGGTGCTCACGCTGCCTCCCCACCCTGCTTGGCAGCGTCCTGGGCGGCGCAGAAGGCGGCCTTGTGCTCGGCTGGGGGCACAAAACCGCACCAGCCGTGCAGCCGGGCATTGTTCCACCGCGACACCCAGGCGGCTGTGGCGAGCTCCAGGTGGGCGGCATTGCGCCAAGGCCCGAAATTGTGCCCCAGCTACCTGATAGCAGCGTGATGAATGCATGGAGGAGCGTGTCGCCGAACTGGAGGAGATGGCCGTCCGCTTCCGCCAGACCGCGGCCTGGGCTCCAAGAGGAGCTGCGCGGGAAGGACTGGGCCCTCGCGGCGAAAGACGAGCGGATAAGCGAGCTGGAGGCGGCGCTCGAAGAGTCGAGGCGGGCAGGCAAACGGTAGGCGTCGCCCTTTTCCAATGGAGAGCCGAAGCAAGACCCCGAGCGCCCAAGCCGCAGGAGCGGCGACGCCAACGGGGACCGCATGGCACGGCCCAGCCTCACGCTACCCGCCGGCAGGCAGGTCAGCAAGAACGGGGCAGTGAGCCGCGCGTGGCCCTCAAGGCCAACACGTCCACCTCGGTGGCGACGAAGCACCCGCAGGGCGGGTAGATGTACCCCACGCGGCGGACCGGGTCCTTTTTGGTCACTACGGTGCCGACCGAAGCGTCATTCGATGGCTTTACCGTCCTCCCGCGCTTCGCCGTCCGGTTGCCCTCCTGGGTGCCGGGCTGCTCGGGAGGGCCACGTGACCTGCTTGGTCTAGGCCCTTCGCAAATGGCGCCCCCGGCGTGCCGCCCGGGCAGGCGCGGCGTGCCCCCCCGGCTTCGAGGCGTCACGCGACCCGTGTGGCTCGCTTGGCTGGGCGCACGTGGTCTTCGCAGCTTTGGCCGTCTTCACTTGACTGCTCTCCTCCGTGACTGCTCGGCGCCACTGCCACGTCCACCAGCGCCTGCGCGAGCCGCTCGATGGCTTTGGCCCGGTCTTCTGCGCTGAGCATCACCGGCACTTCGGGGACCTCGCCTGTGCCCGTTAGTTGCAACCGGGTCTGCACGCACCACCTTCCCCTTGTCGCTTCCCCTTGTCGCCTGCCACATTGGCGCGCGTAACGTCACGCGAGCGGTGGACCAAGCCAGCGGTGACAACCCTCAGCTGAGGTGCGGTGCCGGAGGTCGTGGAGCGACCCGAGCAGCCGGACGACGGTGCCGCGGCATCTGTCGCCGCGAGGTCGGTCCACGACGCCGGGAGCAACGAGCGGGCGCCGTCCGGGAGCTCGAATATCAGGACCAAAGGGGCGTGCCGGCGCATCCAACCGAAAGCCTGCAATGATCTCCCGAGAGAACGGGTGATGGTTTACGGACGATCGTGATTCGATTTGATTCAGGGACAACCCCATAGGCCGTGTCACCCATCATAAATGCTGGGACCCTGAAAAGTTATGATGCAGGAGCAGTACAAAAAGGGCTCATGGCCGGTGCTTGCGCTCCAGGATCTCGACGTTAAGTCCGTTCCCTACAGGATAATTAGGTCGGAGAACGTCGAACTGGGCAAGCTCGGGTGGCGTGATACGAGCCGCTGCACTTGCGGAGTTTAGCACAGCGACTCTTCCAACATAGGCGGACGGCGCCGGTGGTATGTACAGGGCCAAAGGACAAGCTGTCAAGGCTGACGCGAGCTGAGGAGCACTCATTCGAGGTATATAGCTGAGATCAGTGAATAAGAAATTGTCACCTCGTTCGGCCGCCTCGAACGAGATCGTGTTCGTGTTAACTACCTCTTGGGATTCAAGGAGGCATATAGTTAGCGGTCCGCTTACGTCCAGCTTGTGCGAAGCATCTTCTAGTCCGGTAAGTATAGGACCTGCATAGTCGGGGATGCCAGGTGCTCGCGCGTAACCGAGCGCCTGACCGTCCAGGGGAACCTGGAGAGCCACGACTAAAGTCCCTGCAGACGAGAGTGACAGCGTCTCGACAGCTGCTCCAAATCCCGGCACTGGCTGTATGTAGGTAACGAATTGCCAGCTCAAGACGACACACGCGATTCCGGAGAACGTCTTGCGTAGCGCTGACGACTGAATCTTCGAGAGAAGGCCGCTGGCCAACACAGCGATACCTACAACGCCGGGTACTAGAAATCGTATATCCTGATTGTGCTCGGTCATAACTACTAAAAACGGCACGAGGAGCCACGTCAGGGGTACCGCCACGCGCGCTATTGTCGTTCGTGAAGGACGCCTACGAATATATGCTGGAGCGACGGCGCAAGCAGCTAGTAGGAGAATGATTGCCAGTACTGCACCGAGCCCGTCATCGGCCACGCCAGATAGGTAGGAGAAAAGGGATGGGAGCGCCAAAGGGTGCGGAGTGGTACCGATTGCTCCGGATCCACTTGTAGCGTAGTGCAGGTAGGTAAGAGATGGCCCCAGTTCGGGGATGTACCATGGCAACGTCACGATGAGACTTGCTATCGTTCCCAAGGCAGCGTTGCGCAGTTGCCGTCGCCAACGCAACTTTACTGGGAGGAGCATCCCAAATAGAGCCGGCCCGATAACCATCGCGGGTGTCGTAAATTTGGTTAGCATCGCTAATCCGGCGAAGATCCCTACGCAAATGGACCAGCCGGTTGAGAGAAAACCATCTGAGAAGACGATAGCCATAACAGCCAAAGTGCAGAGCAAAGCGAGAAGAATGTCTACAAGTACTGTGCGGCTCAACCCGAACAAGAGAGGGCAGGTCGCAGTAAATAGTGCTGACAAAAAGGCAGCACGCTGACCATACAACTTAGTAGCAATTAGGGCGGCTGCCACTATTGTTGCTGCGTAAATAAGAGTGTTGGCCACTAATGCCGGCCCGACACCCACCGCGATAGCTTGAAATGGTGTAATAAAAAGCATGTACAATGGAGGAAAACTCGGCGCTACATTGTATATAGCGCGTAGGAAACCACCTATGCCACCGTGGGCAAAACCATGACGCCAAAGAAGGCTTATATGTAGATAATTAGCCTGGTCCCAAGCCGGAGACTGATGATCCTCCTGCACCCAGATTATGTTGCCGACAACGGCTAGGGCAGTAGTGAGAAATACTGCCCACTCTGTCCTGGCGAGCTGAGGAAGGCGCATCCATGAGGTGCCGGCCGCGGAGCCTTTCTGTGCCTCGCGGTAATACTTTCTGCCTCGAATCGCTACCGTGTGGAAAAGGGCATTCCCCGCGAACCTAGGCGCTCTCTGCCTTGCCCTACTCGAGGAACTCATTCTTCACCGTTTGCGAAAGTGTTAGGATAAGGCTGGGTAGGCTTAGGACTATTGTAGTGATAGGGGTTCACAGTGAGGAAGTCGTACGAGCGTTTGTGAGCCTGGTGTAGGCGGTACTGCAACGAACTATGCAAGACACCGATCCCGTAAGTAACGCTCCGCCAGAAATTTATGGAGGAGGACTCGGGTAAATAACGCGTCGGACAGGATACTTCACCGAGTCTGGCCCCAGCAACGAGCGCTTGAAGCAGAATTTGGTTGTCGAATACAAAATCATCAGAATTTAGATTTAGTGGAAGACTCTGCAGTAGGGTAGTGCGATAAGCACGTAGCCCCGTATGATATTCGGACAGCTTGAAGTTGACCATGAAGTTCTGAAGAAGCGTGAGACTCCGGTTGGCGACGTACTTATATCGAGGCATTCCTCCGGCGATCGCATTCTGGGCCAAAATTCGAGAACCTAGGACGCAATCATAAATGTCATAAGCGATCATTGCTGCCATGGGTACGACAAGTAAAGGCGAGTATTGGTAGTCGGGATGCAGCATGACGACGATGTCAGCGCCGTATTCGGCGGCGGCCGCGTAGCAGGTCTTCTGATTAGCTCCGTAACCGCGGTTCTGGGGGTGAATGATTGGCTCTAACCCAAGGTCACGGGCTATATCAACGGTTTGGTCAGTGCTAGCATCATCGACTACAAGAACGGTGTCTACAACACCTCTGTCAATTTCGGCGACGGTACGGGCCAACGTTCGTTCGGCATTATAGGCGGGCAGAACGACCGCAATATTCTGGTTGTTTAGCACGGCCGTAGTTGTCAGAGGCAGATGAGGAAGGTTTCGTGCACCGAGTGGACCGCTTTCATGAGAGCACGGATGGGGAGGGCCGACGCTAGCAGAGGCAGGGTTTCCAGCCGTGACATGGTTGTGGAACTAAGAGAGGTGTTCACGCTAAGGGGGCATGATGGTGGGCCGGCCGTTAGGAGCAGCTGGCGAGGGTGACTGCTGGCCGGTGGGGCGGAGGACACCGCGGCGCGGTTGTCATGGTCGCGGTCGTAACTAATGGCGCGCCAAGCCCCATCCATTCTAAGGACGAGCCTCTGTGCACAGGATCGGGAGATCGTAGTCGCAGGCTTCCTCCAGTAGCCCCCGCCTTGGCGGCAGGGTGCCTGTCCTTTACGTCTCGACAGTCCGTACATTTCCCGTCTCCAGCCTGAGGGACCTCGGTGACCCTCCGAAGCGTAGCGGCTCTTATCGTAGCTGACGCACAGGGACGTTCGCCATGCACGGCCCAAGGCTTCTGACTTGGTCGACAGCCGGGATCCTAAGCCGCGTCGGAGCGAAAGCCGTTCTTGACAGTTTGGTCGGTCGGGTTAGCTGGAGGACCGACCGCGTGGGTCAACCCTTCCGCATGAGGCCGGGCGGACCGGGCCTGCGCCTGTGGCCTCGTTGGCGGGTGCTGAGGTCGCTTCACGGCGAACGCCTTGGTCGGGTTGGGGAAGGCACGCTTTGTTGACCGGCGTTGGGTAGACTCCCTGCCTAGCATGCTCAATGTGGATGTCTTACGCCTTCCGGCTGGCAAAGCGATCTGCTGGGAGATGGGCTGGCGCGGTGGGCCACAGACGGGGGCTCGGTCCCTGGGGCACGGTCTTTGCTCGTCGAGAAGCGGGACGAGTGCTGTCTCCGTCTGAACTCCTTGATGGCCAGGTCGAGACCACCCCCGTTGAGTGGACGGGCACCTTACACGGTCTATGGCGGGACGGGGGGTGCCGGGTCGGCCTGCACTGCCACGCTGACCAGGTCCGAGATTGCCCCAAGCTGGTCGAGACGGACATGGTTGACAGCTCGGTCCGACCTCAAAGGACCCGCATTGGAGCTGACGAGGCCGGGCGCGCGTCGCTTCAGCCTGCGGACGACTTGGCCGATCGACGGACGGCAGATGTGCGGGGCGTCCGTTGTAGGGGTAACCCAACCTCCAAGGTCCGTCGCCCTTTGCGAGCCAAAGGCGCGAAGTAGTGGGGGGGAAGGACGCGGTGGGAACCGAAGTGCTGTCTTCGAAGCGCGCCGAGGATCTCGCCTCGGGGAGAGCGGTCGTTTTGGGTGGCACCGGGTTCCTTGGAGCCGAGATCGCGCGAGCCCTACTTGAACAGGGCGACGAGGTCGTGGTAGTTGCGCGCAGGGCACCATCTGCCCAGGTGCGTGAGCGTCTCGGGGAGGTGACGGTGATGCCAGGAGACGTCGATGACGCGCCGTTTCTCGAGTCTGCGCTCGCCGATGCCGACCGCGTTGTGTACGCAGTGGGGTGCCCATTCCCCGCTGAGTCGAACCTCGATCCCGTCGGCGATGTCGAGCAGACGTTACCGAACTTGTTGCGCGTGCTGCAGGCGATGCGCCGCAGGCCCGGTCGTCGCTTTACCTTTATCTCCTCGGGTGGGGCGGTATATGGAAACCCGCGTCGCCTTCCCGTCACCGAGGAGAGCCGGTGCAACCCGTTGACCTCATATGGGATTATGAAGCTGGCCAGTGAGCACTACGTAGAGCTTTACCGGGATCTCTACGGCGTTGATGGTCATGTCGTGCGTGTTTCCAACGCTTATGGGCCCACTCAAGTGCCCGG
>DAHWQF010001259.1 GCA_027334785.1 Acidimicrobiaceae bacterium | reverse complement strand
CCCTGAAACCATGGTGGAAATCGAAGTGGTTGCAAAGGACAGGAGGTCTTGGTCGAGTTGATCGAAGACATCAATGTGGTCAACGGCGCGATCCCCCTGACGGAGACAATTCCAAGGCAGCAGTGGGTCGAGGAGTGGGGCTTCCAGCTCTACGTGACGGTGTCGGCAGGAGGGCGCACCGGCTGGGGCGAGATCCTGGCCTCGGGCGGGAACACGAGGGAGCCCTACGCTGCACTCGTGGACCGGCTCGCCCCCGCCCTCCGGGGTAGGGATGAGTCGGAGACAGACGAGCTCTGGACCGCCATGAGGCGGCTCACCTACTCAGGGGGGTACGGGGTGACCACCGGCGCCATCTCCGGGATAGACATGGCCCTCTGGGACCTGAAGTCAAGGGAGGGAGGCAAGCCGCTGGCCGAAGCCCTCGGCGGGAAGGCGAAGAGGGTCCCCCGATACGCGTCACTCTCCAGGTACCAGAAGACCGAAGACGCCGTGGCCGCGGTC
>DAHWQF010001258.1 GCA_027334785.1 Acidimicrobiaceae bacterium | reverse complement strand
CTCCCTCCCCCAGGCCGGGTTGAGGGCGCGCAGCGGGCCGGGGGGCCCGGAGGCGGGGAGGTGAGGCAGCTGTACCGCGAGCACGAGCACGGGCGGCACGCCCCCGGCGGCGGCGCCGGAGCGAGCGCGGCCGAGAGGGACGGGGCCGACCCGGCGTGGAGCCAGGCCAACGGGTCGCCTCGGGCCGACGGCATCTGGCACCCGCCCGCTCGCCGGGACCAGCAGCTGGAGAAGCTCGTCCTCGTGGTCGAGGAGAGCCCCGGCGTCCTCTACCGCCTCGCCCGCGCCGTGCCCGACCCCTCGGAGGCGTACACCTTCAGCAGCATCGACGACATCGACTCGGCCCAGCTGCGCTCCGGCGGCCGGGTCGTCGTCGTGCTCGGGCCCTCTCAGGCCAACGAGGCGACCCTCGACCGGCTCCCCGCCTTCTCGAGGCTGGCACCCGGCGTCGGCGTGGTCCTCGTCGTCGACCGGCCCTCGACCCAGGTGTTCCGCCACTCC
>DAHWQF010001257.1 GCA_027334785.1 Acidimicrobiaceae bacterium | reverse complement strand
CGCCGATATCGGCGGCGCCGGCCCTCCCGGGGGCGAGGGCGCGCGCCTCGCGCGCGAGCGCCGTAACGATGCCGACCCGGCTCAAGGGCTGCCGGGCTCGCTCCGGCGGCCCGTCCGGCGTCGATAGGCCGCGAGCGCCCAGAGCGGGAAAAAAGCGCTGTAGCCGTGGTACTTCAGGTAGAACACGCGCGGGAAGCCGGGTGCGGTGAAGGTGGGGTGCCGCCACAGGCCCTGCTCCTGGGTGCGCAGCAGGTAGGCGACGCCGCGCCTGACGGCATCGGATCCGGCCTCCGCGGCGCTCATCAGCCCGAGCAGCGCCCAGGCTGTCTGATACGGCGTGCTGATGAAACGCGGATCCTCGTAGTGCGCAAGATCGTAGCTGTCGTTGCTTTCGCCCCAGCCGCCGTCCTCGTTCTGACGCGAGAGCAGCCAGGCGACCGCGCGGCGCACCGCCGGATCGGCGGCGGCGATACCGGCCGCCTCGAAGGCGACGAGCACCGA
>DAHWQF010001256.1 GCA_027334785.1 Acidimicrobiaceae bacterium | reverse complement strand
GGCCGTCTCGGTGAGTTGGGCCAGATCGAACGGTTCCCAGGCTTCGACGCCGCGTTCGCTCGTCGCGAGGGCGAGGAGCGCGTTGACGAGCCGTTCTTGGTGTTGGCCGAGGGTGAGGGCCTTCTGGCAGGCGGTCCGCAGCGTCTCGATGTCGGGGTTGGGGTCGGCGATGGCAACTTCGAGGAGGGTTTGGAGGCCGGCGAGCGGGGTGCGCAGTTCGTGGGAGGCGTTGGCGACGAAGTGGCGTTGGGCTCCGAAGGAGGCTTCTAGACGTCCGAAGAGCTCGTCAAGGGTTTGGCCGAGGTCGGTCAGTTCGTCGGCGGGGCCGTCGAGGCCGAGGCGACGGTGCAGGTTGGTGGCCGAGATCTCTCGTGCGGCGGCGTTCATGGTGCGCAGCGGTCGGAGGAACCGTCCGGCGATCCACCAGGCCAATGCGAGCGCGACGACGCCGGCGGTCAAGGCCACGATCACCGACCCCACCTGAAGGTGATGACCGAAGACG
>DAHWQF010001255.1 GCA_027334785.1 Acidimicrobiaceae bacterium | reverse complement strand
CGGATCGGCATGGCAGAGGGCGTGGCGCTTGCCCATGCGCTCGCCGGGACGGCGGCGCCGCGCCCGTTGACCCATGATCTCTTCGCGCTCGCGCTGGAGCGCCTCGGCGTCGAGATCCTGGCCGTCCGGCTCACCGGGCGCATCGGGGCGACCTACTTCGCCGAGCTCGACCTGCTGGGCCCGACCGGCCGAGAGGTGCTCTCGTGCCGCCCGAGCGACGGGATCTGCCTCGCCCTCCGACAGCGCCTCCCGGCACCGGTGCTGTGCGACGGGCGGCTGTTCGCGGTTGCTGGCGACGTGCTGCCCGACGAGCTCGAGGGTCTGCCCCAGCCCGACCCCCTCGGGCCCACGGGCGCCGGCGAGCCCAGCGGCACCAGCGAGCCCCCTGGCACCAGCGAGCGCACCGGCACCAGCGAGCCCACGGACCCGGGTTAGCCGGCGAGCCGCCCGACGCCCACGGGTTCGCCCCCGGCGGGTTCGCCCCCGGCGGGTTCGACGCGCG
>DAHWQF010001254.1 GCA_027334785.1 Acidimicrobiaceae bacterium | reverse complement strand
TGCGCTTGTGCGCCATGCGACGACGCCTTGGGCGTTAGCCGCCGAGGGTCCCAGGGGTTCTTTGGGCAAACCTCCAGGTCCAACGTACTTTTTTGGCCTTTCCCCAAGGTGAGCCGGCAGGGATAGTTGGGGCCGGACTCGCTGTGTGGTCGATTGGGACGAGGGCGGGCGGGACTGGGAGGATTGGGGCGACCTTGTAACCGTTTGGACGCGACAGGACCCCTCCCAACCCGAGTTGGTCGCTCATGGAAGGGGTCCCGAAAGGGCTTTCGCCGATGGCGATCATATGGCAGACGCACCTCAACGTCGAGAGCTGCGAAGCGGGCGGGCACGCGCTCGAGGTGCCCCGTTTCCCGTGCCGAGACGACCATCGGGCCTGCTCAAAACCGGAGCTCCACCGCAACCCCGCCACGTGCGCCCGGGCGCCATGGTTCAACAGCGAACGCCTCCACAGCGAACTCGGGGACGGCACCCCCAACGAGATCGAGGCCCGCTACCGTCA
>DAHWQF010001253.1 GCA_027334785.1 Acidimicrobiaceae bacterium | reverse complement strand
AGATCCTCGGCACGAGCACCGAGGAGATCCGCCAGCTCCGCGCCCGTCCCGGCGTGGCCGACGATGAGCGACGAGCCCAGCAGGACCTCGAGGACGCGGCATTCGGCAACCGCGAACGGTGAGCGAGGGTGGTGGTGCTTGTCGATGCCTCGATCGCTCGAAGCTTTGCCGTTGTCGGTTGGACCCGACACCTGCTCGAGCTATCCGGTGGGACGATCCTGGTCGCCGACGGGGTCCACGGTGCCGACCCGGATGATCCGAGCGAACTGCGCCGGATCCGCAGGGCGCTCCAGCGCGAAGCCGACGACGCCGGGCTGGGTTCAGGCCGAGCCAGCCGGGCGCTGTCGGCTGTCCAGGGCCTCGATGAGCTGCTGGCGCTCGACTCGGGCGAGCTCACCGTTCTCACGCTCAGCGACGACGAGATGGAGCTGGCCGTCCGCCTGCAGTCCCGGCGACCAGAAGATCGCGCATGGCGTCACGCGCTCGGCGCAAAGGCTCGACG
>DAHWQF010001252.1 GCA_027334785.1 Acidimicrobiaceae bacterium | reverse complement strand
GCTCGGAGCCCATGAAGAGCAGCTTCTTGCCGGGCAGCCCGTACTGGTAGCCGTAGAGCAGCCGCACGTTCGCCCGCCGCTGCCAGTCGTCTCCGGGCATCTTCAAGAGCAGCGAGCCCTTGGAATGCACGACCTCGTCGTGGGAGAGGGGGAGAACGAAATTCTCGGTGAACGCGTAAACCGATCGGAAGGTCAGCTCCCCGTGATGCCAGCTGCGGTGCACCGGGTCGTGGCCCATGTAGCCGAGCGTGTCGTGCATCCAGCCCATGTCCCACTTGTACCCGAAACCGAGACCCCCCCACTCGACCGGACGCGAGACGCCGCTCCACGCGGTGGACTCTTCGGCGACGGTCTGGACGTCGGGATGGTCGGCGTAGATGCCGGTGTTCATCTGCCGCAGGAACGCGATGGCGTCGAGGTCCTCGACCCCGCCCTCGGCGTTCGGCTCCCACTCGCCCGCCTTGCGCGAGTAGTCGAGGTAGAGCATGGAGGCCACCGCGTC
>DAHWQF010001251.1 GCA_027334785.1 Acidimicrobiaceae bacterium | reverse complement strand
CTTCCGATCGGTGCTCGCCGACGATCCCGACGTGGTCCTCGAGCGCCCCGAGCTCGATCGCGCGTTCGACCTCGAGCGGATGCTCCGCCATCGGCGGCGGTTCCTCGACGCCCTCGGGACCCTCGGAGAAGGCGGGCCGGAGTGACGCTGCCGCTCGTCCATTCCGGCAAGGTCCGAGAGCTCTACGACGCGGGCGACGGCGCCCTCTTGATGGTGACCTCGGACCGGATCAGCGCCTATGACGTGGTGTTCGCCGAGCCGATCCCCGACAAGGGCCGGGTCCTCACCGCGATGACGGCCTTCTGGACCGACGTCCTCGCCGGGGTGGCGCCGGGCACGCTGCTGCACCGGATTACCGGGCAGGCGATGATGCAGGTGAATTCGTCGCACCACCAGGCGGTGGCGGCGCTTGGCCGCCACGGCCTGGTGAACGCGGTGGCCGAGGATGGCGTGATCGAAGGGATCGAGGACGGGCGCTACCGGTTTTGCCTCGGCGTGCAATG
>DAHWQF010001250.1 GCA_027334785.1 Acidimicrobiaceae bacterium | reverse complement strand
ACAGCTCGTCGCTTCGGCTGGTGCGCCACGACGGTTCGTGGTCTGTCGAGGGGGCGCCTGATGCACCGTTCGCGCTCGTCAATGACTACCTGAGCTATCTCCTCGACCGGGCGTACTCAGCCCACACCGTCGAGGCGTACGCGTTCGACCTCTTGACCTTCGTGCGCTTCCTGGCGAGCGAGGATGTGGTGCTCGATGCGGTCACGACCGACGTCGTTGTCCGTTACCTCGCCGCGTGCCGCAAGGCCCCGGTGCGCGGTCGGCCGGGCGGCAACGTGTACTCGATCCGCGACGGGCGCAATGCCGGCTTCGCCGCGACGACGGTGAACCGGCGCCTCGTGGCGATCTCGGGGCTGTTCTCGTATCGAGAGATGCTCGACCCGGACGCGAAGAGCCCCGTTCCCCGGGGTCGGCAAGCACGTCGAGCCGTCTCGGGCGAGCGCTCCGGAGAGCTCGGCCACCTCGGCCGGCCGCGGCCGCGCTCCCGCCTGCGGCTTCGCGAG
>DAHWQF010000124.1 GCA_027334785.1 Acidimicrobiaceae bacterium | reverse complement strand
CAAGATGTTCCGCTCCGCCCAAGAGGCTCAGTCCCGTGGTGCAGGGCTCGGCTCCGGTGGTGCAGATGTGGTGCAGGACTCAGACGGGGAGGAGGTTTCCTGACCACAAACCGGGCCTGACCAGCCATTTTACCAGTGGAGGTGACCAGATTTGAACTGGCGACTTCTACGATGCGAACGTAGCGGAGACACCCCTTCCGACGTGCCGCTCAACGAAGACGGCCTGCTCAGATGGCGTTCCTTTATGCAGCGGAGGGCACCGTGGGGCTCCTCCGGGAAGCAATCGAGTCACGTTGAGTCACGCACGCACGCGCCGGGCGGCTCAGCGGTCGTAGTGCTTGGAACACGTCAGAAGCCGTTTGCGGCCGCCATCGAGGCGCTCGAAGGTGACCCGGGGCGTCATGCCTGCCGAGGCCGACCATGACCCCTGGCGGTCGCCCTCCAACTTGTGGACACGCAGCGACCGGTGGCGCTCGTCCTCATCGAGCAACCTGAGGGCCTTCAAGATGGCGGCCCGGTCTGCCGCAGTCAGGTCCTTCGAGACGAAGGTCTCGAGGAACGTACAGGTGAAGTCGAGCGAGCGAGCGGTAAGCCGCCGCCATAGTCGCTAACCGGCCAGTTTCTTGAGGCCGTCCTCGTCGAGCTTTCGCACCCTTCCCGCCCCGAGTCGTCGTGAGCGCGGGCCAGCAGTTCACGGTGCTCTGGGGTGTACGCCCAGGCGTCCTCGCGTCGCAGGACGACGCCCGGTCGCAGTATCACGGCGTCGTTGTCCGCGTCGACCTCGACTTCCACCTCCGTCTCGCCCTCGAGCCCCAGCGCTCGGCGGACTTCGGTGGGCAAGGTCAGGCGTCCCGACTCGCTCACGGCACGGTCACAGTCCTGATATTGGCAGTTTACCACATTGGCAATATGGCAGAACGGCGTGAGCCCACTGACACCGGGCCGTCGCCAGCGTGCAGTCACATGAGCTTCCTCGGCCACTCGGTCATCGGCCGCCAAGTGGCTCTATGAGAGACCCCCGCACCCGCGAGCAGCAGACAGCGCCGTATTTGCAAACCCGCTGCCGACCGCCACGCGCGGGCCGCCCGTACCCACGTTGCCTGCGGGCCGCGGTACGTCCCTACCCGGCCGGTCAGGCCCTCAGTGGCTTTGTGAACTTGGCCAGCACCTCGGTAATAATCAATTCGGCGGCACTATCCAGGTCGTAGCCAGTGGGCATGCCGACCACGAAGGGGTCGAGGTCGTGGCGGAAATCCTCGTCGCTGAGCTTCTCGCGCAGGTTGGCGACCGCCGACTTCGCCGTGAACGAAGCCGGGTGGTACGGCTCAAAAACGGCTATGAGGTCCTCGCCGGTAAGCCCGAGCTCGGTGAGTGCGAGCCACAGGTCGAACAGGTCCCGGCTCTTCTTGCGCTCGTAGAGGGCACGGATCTTGGTCGCGACGAGCTCACGGGTGCTGAAGGTCCGCACTTGTGCCTGTCCGCTCCACCAGGGGGAGCTCACCTCCTAGGGCACCAGCTGGACCGGGTCGACCGGCGAGCGCTCGCGAGTGTTAACCTCGACTTTGATCCGGATCCGCAGCCCTTCGTCCGACCCGGTGACCAAGTAGGCCTTCGGGTTGGCGCCGATCCTGGTTTTGACCTCGAAGCCCAGCCCCATGCCAAGCTCGGTCATGGCACCGGTGAACTCCTTGATGCCACCGGCGGTGGACCGTACGTAGTCGAGGTCCTCGCTGTAGCGGCGCGCCGGGTGGATGTGGAGCTTGTGGAAGCAGGTCCCGTCGCGGAAGACAAGTTCCTCTCCGAGGTAGGGGTCGGCGATCTCGCAGATGAGGCGGCTGAGGAGTAGGTCCTGCTCGACCTGGGTCCGGGTGGGCCAGGGTGCTCCTGTCGACCAGTGCGTTAAACAGGCAGCAGGGATCACAGGTCAGCCTCCACGTCCGTGTTGACCCGCAGGCGCCAGCGGGCGTCGACTTCGCCGGCGACGGGGCTGGTCGGGGCCAGTACGTCGGCCGGGAAATGACGGTGCTGCTCGGCCCGCTCGTGGAGCACGTCGGCCAGGTCGGCCTGGCCGATGGTGTCGAGCAGGAACCCGAGGCGCCGGACGGCTGCCAGCGAGAAGTGCTCCGCCGCTTCAGCGAGCCGCCGGGGCTGCAATTGGTTCTCCTCGGCTAGCTCGGCGAGCACGGTGGCGACGTTGCTCACCCCACCCCCGTGACCCGGCTCTGCGGCCAGATCGAGGGCGGTCGCTTCGGGCGCGGAGACCCACACCTGCCCGGTCGGCACGTTGCGCCGCAACCGCGGCAGCTCGCTCAGGTGCCGCCGCTCGATGAAGCGCAGCCGGGCTCGTTCGATGTCCCGGTCAGCGAGGTGCCGGTCAACGGCCACCTGCACAACCTGCGGGCGCTGGTGGGCGGCGCCGTACATCTCCGCTGCGCTCAGCCAGCCGAGGTAATAGTCACGTCCGAGGTGGGCCATCATCGGCTCGATGAACTGGGCCCCCGGGATGACACGCCATGTCCGGTACTCGGGGGGTATGACTACCCACAAACCCCGCGCCGGGGAGAACACCCTCCCGCTCCGTACCAAGGGCTGCATCCGTACCCGGACGTGCTCGGGCGGCACGTGCAGCAGCTGGGCCGCCTCCTCGGTGCTGACCGCGAGCCGACCGTGCGCGAGCAACGTGTCGAGTGCCTCGGCGGTAGCGTGGCGACCCGGCATCAAGTATCCCCTCGATCAACGTAACGACCATCATTACGATGGCCTATTGAACACTCTATACACAATCGCCACCGTTATACAGTAATTGGCGGCGCCAACGTAACGATCATCGTTACGTTGGCCCACCGACCCCTGCTGGGGGTGTCCCCTTCTGGCCTGGTGCTGTTGCCCGGGGCCTCGGGGCTGATCTCGGCGAGGATGTCTGACAAGGTCGACGAGACGTCAAGGTTCGCCTGGTCCCTCCACCAACCCCGGTCCGACCTGGGCCCCGAGCGCTCGGGGCCGGGGCTCCATGGCACCCCGTAGGCCCTGACTCAATGCGCCCCGCGAACCTCGGCTGCAGGGAGCAGTACTGGCCACAGTTCGTTCGGCCCCGGGACAGGGCCGTGGACAGTCAGCGCGACCTCTGCGTCGCACGGGATGACCATCAGGTCACTGGACCGCGCCGAACCAACTGTACTCGACCCCCTGCCGCCATGTCACAGGCACTCCGTAAAACTCGCCGTCGCTGGCGTGGCGCACCCGGCTCGTCATGGCCCGGAACCCCGTGCCTCGTAGTTCCCCCGGCAACCACCTCGCTGTCCGCCGGGTGGCAAGGCCCGCCACGGTGGGGAGGTGCGGGCGCCGGGCCTTAAGCCACTCGGCCGTCATGGCGGCGTAACCCTCCAGTGTGGTGACGCCCGCCCACAGCGCGTCCCAGTCAGAGACGCCGAGGTCTCGTCCGACTTCCTGTCCATGTCCGGCGCCCTCCTTCGTGATGCCCATAGCGTCCACTTTGCCAATAGGTCAGTACCCGACTGCGGGGCCTGAGTGTCCAGAGCCGCCCGGGTCGAGCCGCGCCGGCTTTTTTCCTACTTGCGCATTGCCGGCGGCGCAGCGCGACCGCGAGCACGGCGTCTGGGAGTCCGGTTCCCCCGAGCGAGCTCCGAGGCGTGCACTGCCTGGTGCCCCCCGGCGATGAGCTGGCGCGCCAACCTCGGCGCAAGCTGAGCGTCGACGATGAACTTCACGCGGCGCCAAGAGGAACCACGCGGCGCTGACCAGAGACCAGCGCGCCGAACTCGAGGGCGGCCGGCAGGTCATCACGCTCCAGGTCAGGGTGGTCCTGGACAACCTCGTCGATGCTCATCCCGGATGCCAACAGCTCCAACAAGCTCTCTACGGGGTAGCGCAACCCCCGCACCGTCGGCTGGCCATGGCAGATCGCGGGGTCGGTAGTGATCCTCTCCAGCTTCGACACGTAAGGGATCGTACTTCCCCACAGCTGTTGAGCCGCACCTTCTCGGAACTGTCTGCTCTCGCACGCAGGGCAAGCGCAGGCAGCCAACCTCGTGGCGCCTGGCGCAGGTTGAGAAGCGGCGACCTGGCCTTAGCGGCTCCAATCGGCACCGTTGTGGCGGCAACATGACTCGCCTCGTTGCCACTCTAGTGAGCAGCCACGGTACCCACGATCGAGCGAGACGACGCCGGTTCTGGACGACCCATGGCTGGCGCGTCAGGCGGAAACGCTTGGTATTATGGGCGTCTCAGCGAGCAGGCATTATGGTTCCACGCCATGTACGCGAACACCGGCCAGAAAATCTTAGGTTTCTGACGCACGAGGGCACAAGAACCGTCTCATTGATCTGGTGCGCCACCGCCGGCCGTCACGTGGACAGCGAGCTCCCGCGAGCCGCCGATCAGAGTGTGCCTTCGCCGGGCAGAAGAGGACTTCGCAGATTTGGTGATGGGCGGCCCCGACGTGGTCAGCGCGGCAATCGAGTTCGCCGTGGGCGCACAACAATGCCTCCAAGGCGAAGCGGCCGCAGCCTTGCCGCCTTGCCCAGCTCACGGCGAGGCACTAGTCCCTCGTCGAATGCATGCCGGCGCCGAATGGCGTTGCCCCGAAGGCGATGTCAGCTGCCCCGTCGGCAAGTACACCGAAACACTTTGGCCTCCCCCTGCCGGGACGGCTCCTGAGCCTCGGTTGGTAGCCGACCGATTGCGCCGGAGAAGCCTCGCCTTCTTGTCGCTTGTTGTCGAGGCAGGGGACGGCCGCCCCCTCGTCCGTGTGCGCCTGACCGAAGGCGCCGACCAAGCCGGGTTTGCGCGAGCGGTAGACCCTCTTAACCTTGAGGTCACGGGTTGGGTGCCGCCACCGAAGACCGTGCGTACCGACAGCGACGTGGGCGAGGGCGCCCCCCCGTACCGGGCGTTGACCTACCTGGGCGGCTTCGGGCAGTTGGCGCGCCTGGCGGGCCGGCTGCACGGGCCGGCCCCGGGCGGCGACGCCGATGTCGTGGTAGAAGTGGCAAACGGCACCTTGGTCCCCGTGCGGCTACTGCCTGATCACCGCGTCGGCGAGCCAGGGGGAGCACTTCTCCTCGACGCGCAGGGCCGGCCGTTCGCCCGAGTTGGCGACAACGTCGTATGCGCGGGAGGCGCCAGGCACACAGCTGTTCTCAACGAGGAGGCGGTCTTCGTGGCCTGGGAGATAAGGGCCGTGGCTAAGGAGGGCGCATCGGGCAGTGACCCGTAGCCTCGGGGTGGACGTCACGACCTCGATGGCGCTTGGCTCTATGCGCGCCCGAATGCTTAGGCCGAGCAAGCGCTAAGCCGTTGTCTCGCCTCTCCAGGTAGCCGAAGGTCCTGTGGCACCAGCGCAGGATCGGAACGATCAGTTGCTTGTTCGGCAACGAAGGGGGGATGGCAAAGACGCACGCCGTACACATATGTAGCATTTCCTTTGCGACTCGAAATAGGTTTATTTCGCGCGTGTCGTGAGCGGGTGCCCGTGCTCGATCTTCGTCGGTTATACCAGCGAGCCACATTGGCTCGGGGGTCCTCCGACTTCGTAAACCAGGGAGCGGTACCGCTCGCCGCCACCAAACAGGCCCTCAGGCACGGTAGGCAAGCAACACGATCGTCGACTCCTGAGGCACGGTCGACTGCTGCGACCACGCCAGCGCGAAGCATGTGTTGTTGCTCGGGCACGAAACCCCTGAGACGTTGCCAACGCCTCGCGGGAGAGCGTCCCGCTGCCAAGTCACACCCGCGTCGATGGTCGAGACGATCACGGCCCCCGGCACGGCCTCAGCCGGGGGGTTCGCAAGACGGTGGGGGCCGCCCGCCGAGGCCCAACAGTGCGAGATGGTGGGGCACGACAAGCCGTAGACCACGCCCGCTGGGAGGCCCTTGGCGTCGACGGTGGACCAGTGCCTGCCGCCGTCGTCGGTCACACCGACCGAGGAGCCTGGGGCGCTCGTGTGGTTCACTGCCCCCATCACCGTGCAGTCCGAAGCCTTGCTGCACGAGAGCAGGGCCGGCTCGAAACCGGGGTAGCCGGTCCCCGAAGACCACGTCCGCCCACCGCTTGCGCTGTAAGCCGCCGCGGACCGCCCTGCCAAGACGCACTGGTCACCCGGGAAGCACTGCAGGCCCGCTACGGAAAGGCCAGAGGGCAAGGTCGAAGCGGACCAGGTCAGCCCGCCGTTGCGGGTGAAGAAGGCTCGAACAGTCCCGGAGGAGATATTGGTAGCGACGAACGAGCAGGTTGCCGCCGTCGAGCAAGCAAGCGTCACCGGGCCGTCAGTCCCGGCGGACCCGTTCGCTGCTACTTGGTACATCGACGAGAGCCAACGTGGAGCAGGGTGGGTCACCCAGCTTTTCCCCGCATCGGTGGTCTCCATGAAGAGCGGCCCTTTGTCCGGGCTCCCTACCACCACTGCGCAGGTGCTGACGCTAAGGCAAGTTACAGGGCTCAGCCCCGCCGACGGACGCGTCGGGCCCCCGGCCACGGCAGCCCAGGTCTTACCAGCGTCTCGTGTGACCTGGACACCACCTAAGCCAGTGGCATAGCAGGTGCTGGCGCTCGGGCAGATGAGAGAGAGGCCCCCGGTGAGGCCCTGGCTCGGAGTTTCCTGCCACACGGGGCTCACGTCGCCGACGAGCACCCACCTCGGTACTGAGGCGGCACCGTGGACGGCGGGAAGGACCACAGCGAGCACGACTGCAACCGCCGCCAGGGATGCCACGAGAGGGCCGAGCACCACCCACCGGCGGCGTAGAGGGCGCCTCACGGCTGAGGCGTGGCCCTTGTGGTCTGCCCGGTCGAGGGCCGAATCGTGAGCTACCTGGTCGCCCCCGACGATCCGCGCCAAGAGCGCACTGGCTTCGAGACTGTCGGGCGAGAGCTCCTCGTCGCCTGCGGGGCGGGCGGCCCGTAGTGCCGCTAGGAGCGGGTCCTCAACGTGCTGCTCGGTCATTCGGGGACCTCCGTGTTGATGCCGTGGTCGTTACCTACGTCCCATATATGTACGACCAGGCTCTGTCGTTGCAGGCGCGGGTCCATGCCCAGGTGTAGGGCCAGGCGGTTACGAGCACGATGGAGCCGGGCGCGGGCGGCCGACGGCTTGCATCCGAGTACGACGGCCGCTTGCGAAGGGGTGAGGCCGTCCCACGCCACCAGGCGGAGGATCTCTTGGTCGGCCTCGTCGAGCAGAGCCAGTGCCCGTCTGAGCGCAGCTGCGTCCAACATTGCCGGCTCTGGGGCGGGCTGGGGCTGACCAACGGGCACCCGGGCGATGAGGGCCTCGCGACGGCTGGAAGAGCGGACCTGGTTGCGCCACAGGTTGTGTGCAACGGCGTAGAGCCAGGGCAGAGGGTCGCCGGCGGGTATGTCGTCCAACCGTCGCCAGGCGACTTCGAGAGCCGCCGCCACCAGGTCGCTGGCGTCGGAGGTGTTCAGGCCCCGGTGGTGCGCGTACCGACCAAGAGCGGGGTAGGCCACCTCGAACAGGGCGCGGAACCTCGCCTCGGCATCCATCAATTGGATCCTGTCTGGAGGTCGGTCGGCGTTACAGGTCTCAGACGAGGAACGGTGCCAGAACCGGAACCATCGCTTGGCCGGACTGGCACGCCCTCACTCGGAGGACGACGCCACGCCCTCCGTCGGTACTGTGCCGTCGCGAGGCGCCAACCGGTCGCGACGGCTTCCCGGCCAGCGCCGGCCGCAGTCGCCCTGCGGTCCGAATAGCACCACCCCCCTTTAAGCCAGGAGCATACGCCAGGCGCGCCACAAGTACTCGTACCCCAGCTCGCCCGTCTTGGACCGCGGCCACTCGCCGGCTCGGCCGACCGCGAAGTACCGCCTTTGCAGGGCTAGTCCGACTCGCGTGATCACCCGCACGCGATCTAATCGACTCGGTCGCCGACCTCCTTCACGGCCTCGGAAACGGCCCTGCCAGCAATGCAGTTCGGTCCCCGATGGAGCCCGCGGAACGCGCGTTGGCGCGCCGTGTAGAGGCCGATGCCTCGGCATCTGGACACTCGTCGTCAAAGGCCTTTTAGCGTCACAGGGGGTCCCTCGCGTCGACGTTCAGGGGGTTCTACGCGGCGTGCTAGGGGCCTGCTCCAGAGCCCCCATGGGGGACCCTCCAGGGCGGGCGCCAACCTCGAATGCCGACGGTGTAAGGTTCATTTCCTTGTCAGGAAGCGCCGGCGCCAAGAGGCGGGGGCGAAGGGTGTGGCGAGCCATCCTCCGTCGTTAGGTGGGGTGACCGAAGAGGCACTGCCGAAAGCTCATAGACCTTGTTCGCTTGGCGGTCCAGCGTCATGGGGACCAGGCCGCAGGTTAGGTAGGCGTGAGGGCTTGTGCCGCGAGACGGCTGGCCATGTGTGAGCCGCGGCGGGCACCGTGGGGGAGGCCTCGACCCCGGCTAGGCCATTCAGATGAGGATGCTTATCGGGACGGGAGCCGTGAGCGACGCGAAGTGGCGGTGAAGGGCATCGTTGGCCCGGGGTACACCGAGACTACGGCGACTTCATCGATCTGCACGTACGCCCGCTACTATCTCGCTCCGAAGAACGGAGCTGCGATCGCGAGTCCCGCTCCCGTGGCGCCCACGGGGCTCGCTGTAGACGCAAAGGGAGCACTCTACATCGCAGATCCTGTC
>DAHWQF010001249.1 GCA_027334785.1 Acidimicrobiaceae bacterium | reverse complement strand
GCCTCGCCCGCCTCCAGCGGACCGCCACGGCACGCCGTGCCGGGCGACCCGCCATCCGGGTGGCCCGTCTCCTCGACCTCGTCACCCCCGGACCGGCCACGAAGCCCACAGCCGTCGACCCGACCCGGGCGGCCGACGTGGCCGACATCTTGGACAAGGCCGCCCAGCCGTGCTGGGCGATCGCCGTCCGCTACGCCATAGCGACCGCCGCAACCGACCGCCAGGCCAAAGCACGCCTGCGCGGCCGGGCCCATGCCGTGGCGACCGCGTTCGCGCTGTTCTCGGGCCGCAACCGCCTGGAGCGCCACCGCCTCGCCCACCCCGCCCAGGTCCTCGCCGCCCGCCGGCTCGGGAAGGGCAACCTCGTCTCGGTCGCCGAGCTCGCCGCCCTCGCCCATCTCCCGACCGATGTCGCAGTTCCGGGCCTGGCGCGGGCCGGCGCCAACGCCGTGCCCCCACCGCCTGCCGTCGCCCGGCCCGCTGCCGGCATGAGCGGACCGGAT
>DAHWQF010001248.1 GCA_027334785.1 Acidimicrobiaceae bacterium | reverse complement strand
GATCTAAGGTTGTCCTGCTCGGCGGGCTCGTCCTGGCAGCGGCCGGCCTGTACGCGATGAGCGGGATCTCGGCCACCAGCGGCTGGGTCGGGCTCCTCCCCGGCCTCCTCCTGGCCGGCGCCGGCCTTTGGCTCACCTACCCCCGCCTCACTATGGCAGTCGCCGCGTCAGCCCCACTGCGGCAGGTGCCGGCGGCCTCACACCCAGGCTCGCGGCCACGCCTCGGCGACAGCTACGAGAGCAAGGCGGCAGCGGCCTCGCGAGTGAACTCATGGGTACGCCAACTGGGCGTGGCCACTGGTGTGGCCGTCTCGGGCTCGGTTTTCGCCACCCATCTCACCAACGCACTGGCCCGGCAGTTCCCCGCCGGCGGCACGTCGGCCGGCCAAGGCCCCATGGTGGCAGCCCTCGTGCTCCAGGGGAACCTGCGACGGGCAGCCCGTGCAGCCGGCGAGGGGGTCCTGAGGGCTAGCTTCGCGAGCGCGATGCACGACGTCGTCCTCC
>DAHWQF010001247.1 GCA_027334785.1 Acidimicrobiaceae bacterium | reverse complement strand
ATCTGGCGCCTGGACCGCCTCGGCCGCAACCTGGCCGACCTAATCAATATCGTCAACGAGCTCGGCGCCAGGGGGGTCGCAGTGAGGTCGCTCACCAACGGTCTCGTGGACACGACAACCGCCCTTGGCAAGCTCGTCTTCGGGCTGTTCGCGCTGCTGGCGGAGTACGAGGCTGCTCTTATCAAAGAGCGCACTCAGGCCGGGCTGGCTGCGGCCAGGGCCCGGGGGCGTAAGGGCGGGCGAAAGCCCAAGATGACGCCCGAGCTCATCGACAAGGTCAGCGCATGTACGACTCCCGCAGCTTCACCATGGCCGAGATCGCCCAGTCCTGCCGGGTCACCCCCATGACCATCTACCGCAACATCCGGGCCCGACAGCCGGCGCCGGAACCCTTAGCGTGACTTTTCGTTCCATTGTTCGTAGAGGGCTGTTACCGGCCACGGAAAACGAACACGGCGGCGTCGTTGTAGGCGGTGATGGCGCACCCTCAACGACAGAACGACAA
>DAHWQF010001246.1 GCA_027334785.1 Acidimicrobiaceae bacterium | reverse complement strand
ATACGGTGGTCCCGAGTCAATGGCCCTTCGCCGCTCGATCGGGGGTCCGGCGCCGCTCGCTGGCGGTCTCGGCACCGAGGCGGCCGAGCTCGGGCTCGCCGTGGTCGACGAAGGTCATCGCCCTCGCGATCATCCGGTGCCCGGCCTGCTCGGCGATCAACCGGTGCATCTCCTGGGCGATGCGCCGGTAGGCAGGGTGGCCCTGGGGGCTCGAGCGCAGCTCGGTGACGTGCATCACCTCGCGCGCCGAGAGCTGGAGGCTGTAGCGAACGTTGAAGGCGAGCGCGACGGCGTAGGCGGCCCGCTCGGGGAACGCCTCCTGGAGGGCGCCGTAGAGCTCGGCGGAGCGCTCGACCGACTCCCGGAAGGGATCGCCCAGGCCCGCCTCGGCCACGACCTCGGGCACGCTCCAGCCGAGCGAGACCCCGAGCGGCTGCCAGTCGACCGTCAGCATGCGGTGCCGCTGGAGGTCACGGAACGATCCGTAGTCGGACACGACGTCGAA
>DAHWQF010001245.1 GCA_027334785.1 Acidimicrobiaceae bacterium | reverse complement strand
GTGGAAGCGGTAGGGAGCGCCTCTACGCTGAGGCAGGCGTTCGAAGCGCTGAAGCCGGGCGGCAGGGTAATTGCGGTTGGGCTGTCCTCGGCCAAGACAGAAGCTTCCGTGCCGCTCAATCAGCTGGTGCAGCAACAAAAGCACCTCGTTGGCAGCCTCTATGGCTCATCGAACCCGGCCGTGGACCTGCCCCGCCTGCTCGAGCTGTACCGGACAGGGCAGCTGCCGTTGGGACAGCTAGTAGGTGAAACCTACCCTCTGGAGGGCTTGGGGACGGCTTACGACAAACTGCGTGGCGGCGCCGTAGGCCGGGCCGTCATCGACCCCAGTCTCGTCCCGGCGTGAACAGCGCCATGGCTGGGGCAACTCCGTTCGCCACGTACCCAAGCCTGTGCGACGAAGTCGTGCTCATCAGCGGTGGTGCGACCGGCCTTGGCGCCGAGTTCGTGTGCCAGTTTGCCGCTCAGGGCGCCCAGGTGGCCTTCGTCGACATCCAAGACGAGGA
>DAHWQF010001244.1 GCA_027334785.1 Acidimicrobiaceae bacterium | reverse complement strand
CGCATGCTGCACATCGACGCCGCCAACCGCCTGGCCATGGGGCAACGCGCGCAGCGCATGTCGGCCCGCGCGGCAGGCTTCACGACGGCGGGACTGATGGGGCTCGAAAGCTCGCTGTATCAGTCCATGGGCGGCGCGCGCTCGGCGTCTAGCCCGCTCGTCCGCAGCATGGCGACGGCCGTCAACTACTTGCAGTACACCATGGGCATGAAGCACGGGGCGGCCGAGCACCGGGCGGCGTCCATGCTCGGAGGTCTATTTTCGTTCGAGCGCGTGGTTCACCCCCACATGGCCGGGGCGGCCGTGCGCAAGCGTGCGGAACACGCCATGCTGCGAGACATCCAGTTAGGCGGTCGCATGGAGGGCCTCGCTGGCGCCGGGTCGTCGCGGCAGTATTTCAGCCTGCTCGACAAGATGATGGCCTCCCCCTGGGTGCAGGGGCACATGACGCTGCGACAGATGGGGGCGGTTGCGTTCCGAGCCTCGGCGCTTGGTCTGGGCCGCC
>DAHWQF010001243.1 GCA_027334785.1 Acidimicrobiaceae bacterium | reverse complement strand
GCATCGGCATCGACGAGATCAGCTACTCGAGGTCGTCTCCGCCGATGGCACCTGCTGGATCGCGGACGTCGTCGCCGAGGCCTGTCCGAACGCGACGGCCTGCATCGACGTCTTTTACGTCGTCGCCTGGGCGACAGCGGCCCTCGACGAGGTGCGGCGCGAGGTCTGGAAGAGGCCCGGCGAGCCGGCATGCGGGCGCACGCGAAGGAGCTGAGGGGCTGTCGCTTCGCGCTGTGGAAGAACCCCGAGGGCCTGACCGCCCGCCGGGAGGCGAAGCTGGCCTGGATCGCGAAGGCGAACGGGAAGCTCTATCGCGCCTACCTGCTGAAAGAGCAGCTGCGCATCGCGATCCGGACCAAGGGCGACCTCGGGCTCTCCCTCCTCGAGCGCTGGCGCACCTGCGCCGCTCGCTCGCGCATCCCCGCGTTCGTCGAGCTCTCGCGAAAGATCGGCCGTCACCTTCCCGGCATCGAGGCGGCCCTTCGAGAGAACATCTCGAACGCCCT
>DAHWQF010001242.1 GCA_027334785.1 Acidimicrobiaceae bacterium | reverse complement strand
AGGCCGGCGGCCGTGACCGGGCCGATGATCTTCTCGAAGATCACGCCATTGGGTGCGACGAGGTACTTCTCGGGGGGGTTGTCGACCCCGTAGTCGAGGGCGATACGCCCCCCGGGGTCGACCACGACCGGGTAGCGGCCGAGCTCGGGGCCGAGGAAGCCTCGGATGTTGGCGACGGTGTCTTCGAAGATCACCCCGACCAGCCTGGCCCCGCCTGGGGTGTTGTGCTCGGCGACGAACCTCGCCAGCTGGGCGGCCTCCTGGCGGCAGGCGACGCACCAGCTGGAAAAGAAGTCGACGACCACGAAGTGGCCCGCCAGGCCCAAAAGGGAGAAGGGCTTGCCGGTGATGGTCGGACCGGGGATCGCCGGCGCCGGCTGGCCAACGAGGGGGCTCTGGGCTTCGACCTGGGTGGCCGGCGGCGCCAAGGCGAGGACCACCACCACCCCACCGACCAGCGCCAGGGTGGCCAGCGCAGCCCACCCGACGTGACGGCGCCGGCGCCTG
>DAHWQF010001241.1 GCA_027334785.1 Acidimicrobiaceae bacterium | reverse complement strand
GGGCGTTCCATGTTGCTCAGCTTCCCCTGGCCACCCTCCAGACCTTCTTCTTCGTCTACCTTGTACTCTCCAGCCAGGGCACTCTCCTCCTTGTGCGGGAGAAGGGGCCTTGCTGGAGCTCCCGCCCCGCTACCCCGCTCATCGCCGCGATGGCCGCCGATGACGTGGTCATCGTTGTGCTGGCCCTTACCGGTACCTTGATGGCTCCGCTCTCGATGCTGTTGATCTTCCTGCTCTTCTTGGTGGTCGTCGCCGGAACGTTGGGGATCGATCAGGTGAAGCTCGGATACTTCCGCAAGACGGACGCGTTCGGTCCCCGTTCCATCTTCCACAGGAAGGAAGGACCACTGTCGAAGGCCCCGTGAGCCGCCCTTCGGGCCGTCGTACGTGCCCGGGTCCATTGCGTCTCACCGTCCGTTCGTACGATCCGGGTAGCCGCTCGAGATTAGCCAAGGCCGGGTGGTCGAACTTCGCCGGTAGTGAGCCTTAAGAGGTCATCCCTTGTCG
>DAHWQF010001240.1 GCA_027334785.1 Acidimicrobiaceae bacterium | reverse complement strand
GGCAGGGCCGGCACGAGCCCCGAGGCGCTGGCGGAGGAGGCGGTGGCGGCGCTGTCGGCGCAGCGGAGCGCCTGGGGGGCCCCCGACCTCTCCGCCGCTGTCGAAGCCGCCCTCGCCCGTTCCGGCCTCTCGGGCGCCCCCGAGGAGCTCCAGGCCCTCGCCGACGCGGCCAGGGAGCAGGCCGAGGCCCGCTGCATAGACCTCCTCGCCTCCGAGCCCGCCCCGTCCACGTCTCGCCACCTCACCTCGGTGGCCGTGCTCGAGGCCGACCTCGCCCTGGCGGCCGGGCTCGCCCGCCTGGCCGGGCCCGGCGGTGAGCGGGACCGCCCCGGCGCCAGCGCGGCCAGGGAGGCAGGGCTCTCCCCCGGCCAGGCCGAGGCGCTCTCGGCCATCGCCGGCACGAGGCGCCTCGAGGTGGTGGTCGGCCCGGCCGGGGCGGGCAAGACCACGGTCCTCGGCGCCGCCAGGGAGCGCTTGGCCCCCCAGGGGAGGGACCTGCGGGTGGTC
>DAHWQF010000123.1:1946-8730 GCA_027334785.1 Acidimicrobiaceae bacterium | reverse complement strand
GAAGAAACACTCCCCCTTGGAGCCCTCGAACCGCCTGCGGGCGCAACCGATCGACCAACGCAGCACGGCAACCTAGCCCCGCGACTGGCACCAGGACGGGCCACCCTCGCCTCAGTGGCGGCCCTAGATCCCCCGTGGGGCGCATCAGCATAGTTGGCACCCAGGCGAAGGTTTTCCTAACAACAGCACGAGAACGTTGGGCAACCGGGCTCGGCCGTAAAGGGCAACCCAACGCCGCGCGTGAGGGCAACCCAATGCCGCGCGGTTCGTGTCCCCTGGCGCAGTTCGCGTGCTCTGGTCTCAGCCCATCTCGTCGGGTAATATAGCGGCACCTGTCCGCGGAGCCGGCTCGGCGCCCCGCCAGCTGTGCTAAGGCCCGATGGCAGGCTTTGTTCCGTCTACCGATGCGGGGTGTGGCCGGGGTGAGCTTTGCCGTCACGTGGTTGTGGGTGTAAGGCCGCTCGTAGAGCTTCTAGCTTGTTCGACGCGCTCGCATCCCTCGCCGTGGCGTACGCCGCGGTGTCATTTACTGCTACGGCAGCGGCGGCGACCAGGGCTAGCACGACCACCACCTCGGTGGCCACTGCGACCGGAGCGGCGTCTTCCACCACCACGACGACCTTGTGCACGCAGACCACGGTGGCACCCGCCGCCACGATAACCACGCCCGCGGGCAGCGCCACGACCACCACCACGGCCAACCCTCGGCCGAGCAGCACCAGGACAACAGTTCGAGGCGAGCAGACCACGACAACCCAGCCACACCAAGCAAGCCCGCCCTGTCCAGGGTCCACCCTGACCAGCGCACCCACCTCGACGAGCACCACTAACTCGACCAGCGTCCTCGGGACGACCACTACTACTTCGGGCGCGAGCACCCTACCCACCAGCCAAACTAGCGTCACCTCCACTAGCTCGACCTCGACCAGTGTCCCCGGTGCCCCTCCGGGCACGACTTCCCCCACGGCGGCGCCGGCCACCACGACCTCGACGAACGTCTCTGGCACTACCGCGAGCACCGTCCCCGGCTCGACAACCAGTTCGACGAGTCCCTCGGTCGCGCCCTTGGCCACCACCTCGCCAGCGCCGGCGGCCACCACGACCTCGACGACCAGCCTCCCTGGTGCCACTACCACGAGCAGCGCACCTGCCACCTCAACCACCATCCCTGTCCCCGCCGCTGCAAGCGGTGGGGCATCGAGCAGCGCGTCCAGCGCCCCCTCTCCTGGGCCGAGCGCGACCTCGACGACGGGGCCGAACGGTAGCGGGCCAGCTGAAACGACGACGGCCGCGAGCGCGACAAGCGCCACGACGGCACGGGCCACCGCGACCCCGCCCTCCCAGACGACAACGAGCACGACGCAGCCCTCGTCACCTCCACCGGCGGTCCCACTGGCGTTGCCTTCCCTCAGTCGAGGCCTGAGCACGGTCGCCACCTCCACAACGTCGAGCGCCCAGGGCACGGGCGCGAAAGGCGCGAAAGGCACCACAGGTCCGAAAGGCACCACAGGTCCGAAAGGTGGGCGAGGCCCGAACGGCACGTCCTCGGCCACAGCGACGGCACGTCCGAGAACTTCGAGCACGTCTGCCTCGTCGTCAGCGGGGACGAGGCCAGAAGGCACGCAAGCCAGCAAAGATGCCGCCCGGACCGATCAGGGCACTTCGGCCAAGACGTCTGTCACGCACCGTCCGCCGCCAGCCGTCGTCGCTGCGCCAGCCCCGCCCAAGGCGCCGCTCGTCGAAGCCCCCGACAAGGCGGTCGCCGGCGAAAAGCTCCAAGTTGCCGGCTCAGGGTTCAAGGCGTCCTCGAGGGTCGAGATCGTCCTCGACCAGGACAGGCCCACGGTCGTGCGTTCGGTCGTGGCCCGTGCCGACGGCAGCTTCAAGGCCTCCGTCGCCGTGCCAGCTACGAGACACGGCAAGGACCGGATCGAGGTGGTAGGAACGTCCGCCTCTGGCAAGACGGCCAAGCTCGCCAAGGTCGTGCTGATAGTGGCCAATCAGGGAGAGACCGAAACGAGCGGGTCGGCACTGGCCAAGCCGGTCCTTTTGACTTTGGCCGTCGTGATACCTTTCGCGACCTGGCTCGGGTTTGAGCTCCTCAGCTGGCGAAACCGCAGGACCGGCCCCAAGGCCAAGCAAAGCTAGCCCGCCAAGCTGGCCCCTAGCTCTCCACCTGCCCCTCGAGCCAGTCCACCTTGACCCCGGTGGCCTCAAGCCATGCCACGGCAGCGTCGAGCGCGGCGCTCGTGCCTGACAACTCGCACACGATCCAGCCGGTGCTGTCCTCGACGTTGGCCCGCCTGATGTTGGCCACCACCTCATGCTCAAGGGCCAGCCTGGCGATGACTGGCTCCGCTACCAGGGCCTCTGGGAAGGTGAGGCGAACCTTTGCGGACATGGTCACAGCCCCACCTCCTCTTTAATGGCCCCCGCCCCTTTGCTCAGCGCTCCCATGTTCCCCGCCCAAGCCGGCACTGCGGGCCGCGCATGGTTGAGATTGCCCGAGCGCAAGCCCTCGAGGTCCAAGGTTACATAGCGGTAGCCGGCAGATTTCAGCGCCTGGACCACCTGGTGACGGTTCTCCAGTGCCCGGCCGAGCTCGTCCAGGGCCAGCTCAACCCGAGCCAGTTCGCCATAGTGGCGCACCCGGAGAGCCCGGAAACCCAGGTCCCGCAGCGCTTGCTCAGCTCGGGCCACTGTGCCGAGCGTCCCGAGGGTGACCGGAGTGCCGTAGGGGAGGCGCGAGGCCAGGCAGGCGGCAGCCGGCTTGTCCCAAGTGCGCAAGCCGAGCGCCTCGGACAGCTCCCTTACCTCAGCCTTGGTGAGGCCTGCCTCTATGAGGGGAAAGAGCGCGCCCGCCGCCTGGGCAGCAGCTTGACCGGGCCGGTGGTCACCCAGGTCGTCCACATTGACCCCGAGCACGATGGCCGCGGGGCCCGGCCCGCCACCAGCCCCCAGGCCCTCCTTGGCCAGCGCCAAGCCGGGCTCGGTGGCACTGCCACCAGCGCGGCCCAGCTCCTCGGCCAACGGCAGCAGCGCTTGCATAAGCTCGTCCTTGCAGTGCCAGCACCGGTCCGTGCCGTTGGCCACATAAGCGTCCCGGGACAGTTCATGGGTCTCGACCTCCCGGTAGGCGAGGCCCCACTCGAGGGCGAGGGCACGGCAGTCCGCTAGCTCAGAGGGCGCCAGAGACGCCGAGACGGCAGTAGCCACCATTGAACGGTCCGGGCCGAGCACGTCATTGGCCACCCAGGCGAGGAGGGCCGAGTCGGCCCCCCCACTGAAGGCTACGACCACCCGGCCGAGCCCGTGGAGGACCCTTCGCAGCCGAGCCAGCTTGGCTCCGACCACTTCGTCCAGCACCGAGCCGGGAGCCTCGGCCATACCCATCAGCGCCGCCACCTCTTCGTCGTGTCGAGGCTCGCCGCACCGACCACCCCGCCCGCGCCGGGCCTGACCGTCAAGACAGCCCACAAAGCCGCAGCACCTCCTCGACAGGAGCGACCACCCCGGTATAAAAGGGCCCGAAGTCAGCGTAACGGGCGGAGGCCTCGTCGAAGCGCATCGTATATACGCACTCCTTTAGGTCGTCGGGCGTACGGGCAAAAAGCGTGACCCCCCACTCGTAGTCGTCCAAGCCCGTCGAACCGGTGATCAACTGCAACACCCGCCCTGCGAAGCGCCGACCGCTCGCGCCGTGCTCGTACATGAGCGCCCGGCGCGCCTCATAGTCGAGGCTGTACCAGTTGTCGGCACCATCCCGCCGTTTGGACATGGGGTAGAAGCAAAGCGCGCGCATCCCTTCGGGCGGCAGATGGGGGTGGAGGCGGGGCTCCAGCCGCTCGAGGGGCATCCCGCGGGCGTACTCAGAAACCTCGGTGAGCGAGACGTAAGAGCCCATGAGCTCGAGCCCGGCTAGCGCGAGGGCACTCTGGGCCTGGCGCAGCACGACGAGGTCCGGGGCAAGCAACATGAGGCCTAGGTCGGCTTTATGCCCGAGCACCGCGAAAGTGACAGCCTGCACGCCGGAGCTCTCCGAGGCTTTTACGGCCGCCACTATGGCCTCAGCGTCTGAACGAGGCGTGAGCTTCCAAAACAAGTGGAGGACGCCCCAACCTTCCTTTGGCTCCAATGCCTCTAGCACCATCGGAAGCCAGGCTAGCTGGGCACGGCGTACTAACTCATCTCATGGCTGTGGCTGGAACGCCTAGGCATGCCGGCCCGAAGTCCTACTGTCCCGGCCCTCCTGGACCCCGGTGGCGACGGGCGTGGAGCCGGAGCTGCAGCATGCGTAGTGCTCCGGCCGCGAACACGACTGCCCCACCCAACGCTGCGGCCAAGAGGAGGTCGAGCCCTAGAGGGATCTTCCAGTGGAGGCCGAAGAAGGTCACCTTCACGTCCTGAAGATTTTCCAATATGAAGACGACGACCACGACGAGGAGGGCCAGACCGACGGCCAGGGCCGTCCACGCCGCGCTGGCCCGAGTCGAGCGCGGCTTTTGTAAGCGCTCCGTGGTGGCACCCGGAGGTGGGATTTCGGGGGCAGGCTCGAGAGGGCCCTCCGTCGGCTCCACCGGGAGCTGAGCTTCGCCGCCGGCCGAACCCCCACCTTGGGTTGCCCAGTGCTCGTTCGGCTCTACGTCTCCCACCCCAATCTCCTCTCTGGCTAGACAAGACCAGGGTATAGCGCGCGGAAAAGGGGCACCTCGCGAATACCACCGCCTGGGAACCTTCACCTGGTCGGCCAGAGCCTGCCCTGCAGGCCCCTGTTTGGCCCAACCAGGCGAGGTGCCCGTCGTCGTGGGTACGAGGCGCCCCTCTAGTTCTATTTCAGGCTGCTACGGCCGGCTGCCGACCGCTTAGCTCAGCCTTGGGCGCTCAGAACTCGTCCATCCCGCCGCCACCGGCGCCGGCGGGAACAGCCGGCTTCTCCTCCGGCTTGTCCACCACGACGGCTTCGGTCGTGAGGAACAGCCCGACGATCGAGGCCGCATTTTGCAGTGCTGAACGAGTCACCTTGACGGCGTCGATCACGCCCGCCTTGAACATGTCCTCGTACTGGCCGGTCGCGGCATTGAGGCCCTCGTTGACGGGCAGGTTGCGCACCTTCTCGACCACCACGCCACCCTCTAGGCCGGCGTTGGCAGCGATCTGCTTGAGCGGCTCCTCGACCGCACGTGCCACGATCTTGGCACCGACGGCCTCGTCGCCCTCCAGCTTCTCGGCGCGGTCCAAAATGGCCGCCTGCGCCCGCAGCAACGCCACGCCGCCACCGGGCACGACGCCCTCTTCTACAGCGGCCTTGGTAGTGGAAACTGCGTCCTCGATCCGGTGCTTCTTCTCCTTCAGCTCGACCTCGGTGGCAGCACCCACCTTGATGACCGCCACGCCTCCCGCCAGCTTGGCGAGCCGTTCCTGTAGCTTCTCCCGGTCGTAATCACTGTCAGTGTTTTCGATCTCGGTCTTGATCTGGTTTATACGACCCTTTATGTCCGAGTCGCTGCCCGCGCCCTCCACGACCGTGGTCTCGTCCTTAGTGACCACCACCTTGCGAGCCTTGCCAAGCAGGTCCAAGGTGGCGTTCTCCAGCTTGAGGCCCACCTCTTCGGAGATGACCTGACCACCGGTCAGGATCGCCATGTCCTGGAGCATCGCCTTCCTGCGCTCGCCGAAACCGGGAGCCTTCACGGCAACGCTCTTGAAGGTGCCGCGGATCTTGTTGACGATGAGGGTCGCCAAGGCCTCGCCCTCGACGTCCTCGGCTATCAGCACGAGCGGCTTACCGGCGTTCATTACCTTCTCGAGCAGTGGGAGGAGGTCCCTGACAGCCGAGATCTTGGCGCCGAAGAGCAGGATGTAAGGCTCTTCCAGCACTGCCTCCATCCGCTCTGGGTCGGTCACGAAGTGGGCGGAGATGTAGCCCTTGTCGAAACGCATGCCTTCGACCAGTTCGAGGTCCATCCCGAAGGTCTGGGACTCCTCGACGGTGACCACACCGTCCTTGCCGACCTTGTCGATGGCCTCGGAGATCATCTCGCCGATCTCGGGGTCGGCGGCGGAGATGCCGGCCACCTGCGCGATCTGGCTCTTGGTCTCGGTCTCCCTGGCCAGCTCCTTCAGGTTGCCGACCGCGGTCTCCACTGCGGCGTCTATACCCCGGCGCAGCGACATGGGGTTTGCGCCGGCGGCCACGTTGCGCAGGCCCTCATGCACCATGGCCCACGCCAGCACGGTCGCTGTGGTTGTCCCGTCGCCGGCGACGTCGTCGGTCTTCTTGGCGACTTCCTTCACCAACTCGGCCCCCACCTTCTCATAGGGGTCCTCGAGGTCGATCTCCTTGGCGATCGACACGCCGTCGTTGGTGATCGTGGGTGCGCCCCACTTCTTTTCCAGGACAACGTTGCGGCCCTTGGGGCCGAGGGTGACGCGCACTGCGTCGGCCAGCTGGTTCATCCCCTTCTCGAGGGACCGGCGGGCTTGTTCGTCAAAAGCAATCAGCTTGGGCATCGGTCTATCGCTCCTCCGTTGGGCTCCGACCGGGGGCCCCGGTCTGGTCCTTGGTTAGCACTCGAACACGTCGACTGCTAACACTACAGCGTAAACGACACCTAGCGCGCAAGATCGAGACGAAGGAGGGAAATATCCGCCGGCTCAGCCGCCAGCGACGGCGGGTACTACGGACACCACTGCGCCCTCGGGGACCGTGGTGGCCAGCCCTTCCAGGAACCTCACGTCCTCTTCGCCGAGAAAGACGTTGACGAACCGGCGCAGCTCGCCGCTA
>DAHWQF010000123.1:0-1850 GCA_027334785.1 Acidimicrobiaceae bacterium | reverse complement strand
ACGGTGGTGGCCAGCCCTTCCAGGAACCTCACGTCCTCTTCGCCGAGAAAGACGTTGACGAACCGGCGCAGCTCGCCGCTGTCGTCGAAGAGCCGCTCGGCGAACCCAGGATGGGCCACGTCGAGCGCCTTCAAGGCCTCACCCACGGTGCTGGCTTGGACCTCCACCTCGCCGACGCCGCCGGCCAAAGGCCGGAGCTGGGTTGGGATGCGGACCTTGACGCTCATGGCTCGACCTTCATAGCTGGCTCACGCCTGCCAGTCTGCCACGCCGGCCGCCTGGAACGCCTCCAGCGTGGGCTCTATGGTCGCCGTCGGCTGGCACTGGCTGGCGACGGCATCGACCGTCTTCAGCCCGTTGCCGGTTATGAGCGCGACCACTTTCTCATTGGGCTTCACTACGCCCGACGCGGCCAGCTTGGCCAGGACGCCGATAGTCACACCCCCGGCGGTCTCGGCGAAGATGCCCTCTGTCCGGGCGAGGAGACGGATCCCTTCGACCACCTCGGCGTCGCTCACCGACGCCACGGCCCCACCGGATTTGCGCACCTCCTCCAGCGCGTAGGCCCCGTCGGCAGGGTTGCCGATGGCGAGCGACTTGGCTATCCCGCTCGGCTTCACCGGCCGGACGAAGCTGGCCCCCGCCTCGAAGGCTTGGGCGACGGGTGCGCAACCGTCGGCCTGGGCGCCAGATATGCGGACTCTGGCCTCGCCGTCGATCAACCCCACCTTCGACAGCTCCCGAAAACCCTTCGCCACCTTGGTGAGCTGGCTGCCGGAGGCGACCGGGACGACCACGTGGTCGGGGGCACGCCAGCCGAGCTGCTCGGCTACCTCGAAGGCGAGCGTCTTGGAACCCTCTGCGTAGTAGCTACGGAGGTTGACGTTGACGAAGGCCCAGGTCGGGTACTCGCTCGCCAGTTCGGCGCAGAGGCGGTTGACATCGTCGTAGTTGCCCTCCAGGGCGACCAGGGTGCCCCCGAAGACGGCCGTAGTCACCACCTTGGCCAGCTCCAGGTTGGCCGGGATGAACACGACCGAGCGCATACCGGCGCGAGCGGCGTGCGCCGCCACGGCGTTGGCCAGGTTGCCGGTCGAGGCACACGCCGCCACCTTGAACCCGAGCTCACGTGCCCTCGTGAGCGCGACCGACACCACCCTATCTTTGAACGAGCCGGTCGGGTTGACCGTGTCGTTTTTCAGCCACAGCTCCGACAGGCCGAGCTCGGCGGCCAGGTGGTCCGCCCGGAGCAAGGGCGTGAAACCGGCCCCGAGGTCGACCGCTCCCTCGGGGCCTGCCGGCAACAGGTCGGCGTAGCGCCATATCGACTTGGGGCCTGCAGCAATGCGCTCCCGGGAGACCGAGGCGGCGATGGCCTCGTAGTCGTACACCACCTCCAAGGGCCCAAAGCACCACTCGCAGACGTGGAGAGCTTCAGCGGGGTACGAGCGCGCGCACTCCCGGCACCGGAGACCTTCGACAAACGGCAAACCCTGCCTCCTCATCGTCTCGGGCATTGGCACCATGTCTCCCGCCAGCTGGCGGGCTCACTGGTTGCCGCGGCGTCAACGGGCCCATCCCTCGGCCGCTCTGGATGATCGGTTGCCATGATAGGGGCTCGCCGGCACCGCCCGCCAGCCAGTTTCCGCGCCGCCGTTGGGCGGCAAGGTCCGGCACCTGGCCGGTGGGCCGGCCTTCGGAACGAGCACGCCGTCCAGGCACCGGTCCTCCCGCCCGATGACCAGCGCGACGCCCCGCCGCGTAAACCGGGCAGGCCCCCTCCTGCCGCTGGCGATCTTCGGTCAGGCGTCTGGCCAGCTGGCAAGGTACTCCGCTACCACCTCACGCAC
>DAHWQF010001239.1 GCA_027334785.1 Acidimicrobiaceae bacterium | reverse complement strand
TCTCCGACGAGCACTTCACGGTCGGCGGCACGCTGATCGAGGCCTGGGCCAGCCACAAGAGTTTCCAGCGCAAAGACGCTGACCGAAAGACTCCGGCGGACGAGCCGGGCAACCCCAGCGTCGACTGCCATGGCGAGCGCCGCCGCAACCAGACTCACCAATCGACCACCGATCCCGCGGCCCGGCTGGCCCGCAAGGGCGCGGGCAAGGAGGCCAAACTCAGCTACGCCGGACATGTGCTGATGGAGAACCGCAACGGCCTCGCCGTCCAAGGCTGCGTGACCCAGGCCACAGGCCGCGCCGAACCGCAGGCGGCCATGGCGATGGTGGAGAAGATCCCCGGCTGGCATCGCCTCACCCTCGGCGCCGACAAGGGCTACGACCGCCAGGAGTTCATCGAGGAGTTGCGCGATCACCAGGTCACCCCACACCTGGCCTGCAAGCTCACCACGATCATCGATGAGCGGACCACTCATCATCCGGGCTATCTGATCAGCCAACGCAAAC
>DAHWQF010001238.1 GCA_027334785.1 Acidimicrobiaceae bacterium | reverse complement strand
AAGCTCCTCCCGGCGCGCGCCATCGAGAACGGGCTTCCCGTGGCCTTTTGCAACCGGACCGGGGTCGAGGATGGCATGGTCTTCGCCGGGGGTTCCGGGCTCTGGGACGTCCGCGGGGAGCGGGTCCCGCCCGAGGAGGAGCGCACTATCGGCGAGACCCGCTGGCTTAGCTACACCCTGGACCTGGAGGAGGCCGCCCGGTGGCGGCCCTTCCGGCCCGTGCTCCGAGACCTGTCGACCTGACCGGCCCCGCCGACGGGGTCCGGCGGACTCAACGGGGCGAGCCCTCGTCCGCGGGGGTTCCCTCGGGGCTCCCCCGGTGCTTCCGAACGTGGCTCTGGAGCCCTTCATGCGCCTCGCGCAGCGCTTTCCGGGCCTCGGAGCGCTGGCCCTCCAGCGCCTCGATCTGGGCCTCGTGGACCTGCAGGGTCTGGGCATGCTGGAGCAGTTCGCTCTCCCGGCCCTCGAGGGCGCTCCGGCGCTGTTCGAGCTCCTCGCGCTGTTGCC
>DAHWQF010001237.1 GCA_027334785.1 Acidimicrobiaceae bacterium | reverse complement strand
GCATGCTCCTCGACGGGCGGCTGCCCGCGGATGACCAGTCGTACCGCGCCTTCACCCACGACTGGACCGGCCGGCCGAGCGAGGCCCCGGCGCTGGCCGCGCTGCCGAGCACCGCCGGCGGGGTGACCGTCTACGCGAGCTGGAACGGCGCCACCGCGGTGAAGCGCTGGAGGGTGTTCGCCGAGCGCCTGGCAGAGCAGTTCCGGGCCAGGTTCTGGGTGGACGACGGTCTCGGCCCCTACCCGGCGATCGCGCTCGACGGCCGAGGCTCCCCGGTCGACGCCCTCAGCTCCAACATCGGCCACCTGCTCGGCACCGGCATCCTCAATGCGGAAGAGGCAGAACTGGTCGCCCGGCGCCTCGGCGGGCCGGACCTAAGCTCGGGCTTCGGCCTGCGCACCCTCGCTAAATCGTCACGAGGTTTCAACCCCTTGAGCTACCACTGCGGCTCGGTCTGGGCGCATGACACCGCCATAGCCGTGGCCGGCCTCGCTCGCAGCGGCACCCC
>DAHWQF010001236.1 GCA_027334785.1 Acidimicrobiaceae bacterium | reverse complement strand
AGGCGGGGTAGCGGTCACGCTGCCGGTTCTCCCACGGGGAGCCCGGCAACTCTGGCCTGCCGGGGGACCTGCCGACCGGTCTGCCATCCGACCTGCCGACCGAAACGTCACCTTCACTGCGATGTCTCCCGGTCCCGCGCCGGCCGGCGAGCCGGCGGCGCAGGTCCTCGTCGTGCCGGTCGTCGGGATCACGGCCGAACTGCTCCCGGGCCGCCGCCCGGATCACCTCCCCGCACCCGGCCGGTGCCAGGGCCGGGTCGGTGCGAAGGGTGAAGGCGGGGGCTTCCTCCCCGTCGACGACGAGCCGCGCGGCCACCTGATGGGCGCCCTCTACCTCGGCCTGCTCGGGCTATTGCAGACGGCCTGGGTGAACCGCCTCTACCGCGACCGGCGATCGGACCTGCGCGATGCCCTCACCGGCGCCCTCGGGCGCGGCTACGCCCTGTTCCGCATCGAACTGCTGCTGCGGCAGCGATCCCTGCCCTTCGCGCTCGCCCTGGTCGACCTG
>DAHWQF010001235.1 GCA_027334785.1 Acidimicrobiaceae bacterium | reverse complement strand
ACGCGTTCGACCTGTGGGTGAATCAGTGGAGGGTGCGCCATGCCCGAGGCGACGTGATCGTCGTGCGCTACGCCGACGATTGGGTGGCCGGATTCCAGTCCCGGGGGGATGCCGAGCGCTTTGAGCGCGCGGTGGCCGAGCAGCTGGGCCAGTTCGGGCTGAAGCTGCACCCCGACAAGACGCGGCTGATCGAGTTCGGGCGCTTTGCCCGCGACAACCGAGGCCGCCGGGGACAGGGCAAGCCGCAAACCTTCGACTTCCTGGGTTTCACGCATTGCTGCGGGAAAACCCGGAAGGGAAAGTTCATGGTACTGCGGCTGACCAGTGCCAAACGCCTGCGAACCAAACTGCAGGCGGTCAAGCTGGAGCTCAGGCGGCGCATGCACCGACCCATCAAAGAGCAGGGCCAGTACCTGCGCGCGGTGGTGGCCGGCCATGGCCGTTACTTCGGCGTGCCCGACAACGGGGCGCGGCTGAGCATGTTCCGCATCCAGGTCGGGCGCCTGTG
>DAHWQF010001234.1 GCA_027334785.1 Acidimicrobiaceae bacterium | reverse complement strand
CACCTTGGACTTCGCCAGCCACCACGGGGTGGAGATCAAGGCGTGCCAGGCCCGAGACGCCAAGCGCAAGGGCAAGATCGAACGCCCGTTCCGGGGCCTCGAGGCGTCGTTCTTGGAGGAGCTGGCCGTCCTCGGTCCGCCCACCAGCGTCGGCGAGCTGAACCAGGTGAGCCGGCTCTGGCTGGCCGAACGGGTGAACGGCCGGGTGCACTCGGTGACCGGGGAGACCCCCGCCGCTCGTCTCTGCGCCGAGCGGCCGTTTCTGCGGCCCCTTCCCCGGCGGCGCTACGACAGCGCGTACACAGAACCCCGCCGGGTGCACCTGGCGGTCCCCCTCATCCACTGGAAGGGGGTGCGCTACTCGGTCACACCGGGGGCGATCGGCCAGAAGGTGGCCTGCCGGGAGGAGGTCGACTCTGGCGAGCTTTCCATCACCTGGGCTGGCCTCGACGTCGGCCACCACCGGATCGCAGCGCCCGGATCCCCTGACGTGTGGGACCCCGAGCACC
>DAHWQF010001233.1 GCA_027334785.1 Acidimicrobiaceae bacterium | reverse complement strand
GTGTAGGCAGCGTTCACCGCTTTCGTCGGGGAACATCCCCTGTACGCATGTACCACCATGCGACCTTCGGTCTCTGCGCGCATCCAGGTGCTGCAGAGCCGTGAGAGCTTCTTCGACTTCGCCTTGCCTCTCAGGTGCGAGAGGTCCTCGTGGATGATCAGTCTCGGACGCTGCGACGGGGCCTGTGTCACCCGGCCGCGTGCTCTGGTCCGGTTGCCGCTTCCGTAGACGATCTCTTTGATCGCTGCACCAGCGATGGTCCTGAGTTGAGCTCTCGAGCGGCGCAGCCGGGCCTTCTGTTTCTTCGTACCGAGGTTGTGCCGGGCGATGTGCCTCGCTCGCTTGGAGCCCGCATCCTTCTTGGTGAGCGCCCCGAGCTTCCCTCGCCCCTGGCCCTTCGACTTGTTTGACTCAGAGATCTTCTCCAACGCCTTGCCGTAGCCGATGCCGTACCTGTGTCCTTGCTGGTCGGTCGCAACCTCCGTCACCCCCCAGTCAATCGACTTCCT
>DAHWQF010001232.1 GCA_027334785.1 Acidimicrobiaceae bacterium | reverse complement strand
GCGTGTCGCTCAGGACTGGGTGAGCGCGCGGTAGCTTTCGGCGTCCAGCAAGTCGGCGCCGTCTTCGCCCCCGGCGACCTCGATGACGCACAGCCAGCCGAGGCCGTAGGGGTCGGCGTTCAGCCGCTCGGGCACAGACGAGAGCTCGGCGTTGACGGCGACGACCGTGCCGGCGAGCGGCGCGTACACCTCCGACACCGACTTGGTCGACTCGACCTCGCCGAGAACCCCACCGGCCTCGACGACGGCACCCACGTCGGGAAGCGAGACGAACACGACGTCACCCAACGCGTCCTGGGCGTAGTCGGTGATGCCGATCCGGACCCGGTCCACGTCGGACCGGACCCATTCGTGGTCAGTCGAGTAGCGGAGCTCTTCGGGCACGTTCACCGTCCGCACGATACCCGACCAGGAACCGGGTCTGCAGGTCCGGACCGGGTCGGCCGGCCCCCACCGTCGGCGCCTCGGTCAGGACGGTCAGGAGAGGAGCTCGCGGATCCGCACCGCGTA
>DAHWQF010001231.1 GCA_027334785.1 Acidimicrobiaceae bacterium | reverse complement strand
CGGCAAGAACGCGGTGGTCGTCACCGCCGCGGCCGACCTGGAGGACGCCGTGCGCGACATCGTGCACTCGGCCTACTCCCACGCCGGCCAGAAGTGCTCGGCGGCCAGCCTGGCCATCCTGGAGGCTCCCGTCTACGACGACCGGCGCTTCCTCACCCGGCTGGCCGACGCCGTGGCGTCCCTGCGGGTGGGGCCGGCCGAGGACCCGGCCACCGCCGTCGGCCCGTTGATCCGGCCGCCGGGTGGCCCGCTCGAGCGGGCGTTCACCACCCTCGGGCCGGGCGAGCGGTGGCTGGTCCAGCCCTTCCAGGTCGGCGACAACCCCCACCTGTGGTCGCCCGGTGTGAAGCTCGGCGTCGCCCCCACAAGCGAGTTCCACCTGACCGAGTGCTTCGGGCCGGTGCTGGGGCTCATGCGGGCCCGCGACCTCGACCACGCCATCGAGATGCAGAACGCCGTCCCCTACGGGCTGACCGCTGGGATCTCCACGCTCGATGACCTGGAGATCGC
>DAHWQF010001230.1 GCA_027334785.1 Acidimicrobiaceae bacterium | reverse complement strand
GCCGTCCCAGTGCTTGAAACCAGTGGCTTCTAGCTGCCTCCCGCGAAGCGGGTGGCCAGGCAAGAGCACTTCCACCTGGCACGGAAGCACCACCCGCAAATGTTGCAGTCTGTCGCTATCTCCCCGGGCTGTGGGAAAACCCACTTGGCAGTTGCCTTGGCCACAAAAGCCGTTGAGGCAGGCTACAGGGGTTACTTCACCACCGCCGACGAGATGGTGGTGGCGCTAGCAAGAGCGCGCGCCGACGGGACTTGGTCGACGCGCCTGCGCCATTACATAGCCCCGACAGTGCTCGTCGTCGACGACGTAGGGCTCCTCCCGATGGCCCGTGACGCCGCCGGCTCGTTCTTCCACGTCGTCAACAACCGCTACGAGCGGGGCAGCCCGACGCTGGTGACGACCAACAGGTCGCTGCGGTTGCCTGGGGCGAGCTCTTCGGTGACGACGTCGTGGCGAGCGTTCTCTTGTATTAGTTAGCAAGGGATATACGGGCACGTCCACGGCAGGGG
>DAHWQF010000122.1 GCA_027334785.1 Acidimicrobiaceae bacterium | reverse complement strand
TTTCGGCACGCCGCTGGCGCACCTTTAGCAGATTCTTGGTAGCTGGCTTTGGGCGCGGCGCCGCTGCCCCTCGCGACCCGCTCCGACGGCCCCGGCCGGCACCGCCTCAGGCTCAGAGCACGCGGAGGCGGACCGTCGAGGGCATCGAGGAAAGGGAACCGAGCACCTCGGGTGAAAAATCGCTCGGCGTGTCCGTGATCACATAGCCGAGGTCGCCGCGGGTGCCAAGGTACTGGCCTTCGATGTTCATGCCGTGAGAGGCGAACAGGCTGTTTACGGCAGCGAGAACGCCCGGGACGTTCCTGTGCACCACCGTGATGCGGAACTCCCCGGCTCGCGGCGGAAGCGCCAGGTTGGGCAGGTTGACCGACATCGAGGTCGAACCGAGCGAGAGGTAGTCGTGCAGCTTCCCGGCAACGAAATTGCCGATGTCTTGCTGGGCCTCTTCGGTGCTGCCGCCAATGTGGGGGGTGAGCACCACGTTGCGCAAGCCTCTCAGTTCCGAGACGAAGGGCTCGCCCTTGCGCTTGGGCTCGTTCGGGAACACGTCGATCGCCGCGCCAGCCAGGTGCCCGCTTTCGATGTGCGAGCGCAGGGCAGCGTGGTCGACCACGAAACCGCGTGACAGGTTCAAGAAGATGCTGCCCTTGCGCATGCGGGCGAGCTCGCTCTCACCGAACAGCCCCCGGTTGGACGGCCGCCCGTCCACGTGCAAGGTGACGATGTCGACGAGCTCGAGGAGCTCTTCCATCGACGCGCAATGCTTAGCGTTGCCGAGCGCCAACTTGTCGGCCGTGTCGTAGAAGTAGACCGACATCCCGAGCGCTTCGGCCAGCACGGACAGTTGCGAACCGATGTTGCCGTAGCCGACAATGCCGAGCCGGCGTCCCCTCACCTCGTGGCTACCCGCAGCTGACTTGTCCCAAATCCCCTGGTGCATCTTGGCGGATTTATCGGTGAGCCCCCGCTGAAGAGCGACGATCTCCGATATGACCAACTCGACGACGCTTCGGGTGTTGGAGAAGGGCGCATTGAAGACGGCGACCCCGTGGGTGCTCGCCGCGGCCAGGTCGATCTGGTTGGTGCCGATGCAAAAGGCCCCGATAGCCAAAAGGTGCGGGGCCGAAGCCAGTACCCGCTCCGTCAAGTGGGTGCGGCTACGTATGCCGACCACGTCCACCTCGCCCAAGCGTGAGACGAGCTCCTCCTCGTCGAGCGCCCGGTCAAGGGACTGGACCTGGTAGCCGGCCTTAGAGAGGAACGCGGTGGCATCGGGGTGGACGTTCTCGAGCAAAAGGACGCGGATGTCGGCCGGCGAGAGGCGCTCTCTGGTCATGGCCCCCAGCCTATGGGGGTACGGGGGCCCACCGACTACTCGAAGCGCACGGGCTACTCAAAGCGCACGGGCTGCTCGAAGCGCGCGGCTGCTCGAAGCGCACTGGCTACTCGAAGCGCACGGGCACCGAGAGGGACCGCTTGCCGGCCGACACCACCAGGGTGCCGTCACTGAAGGAGGCAGGCACCAAAAAGCCCACCGCGAGGGCCTGACGGTCGGAGTCGGGCAAGGGCACGGCGCGCACTAGTTCGCCCCCCGGCATCACCAGTGTGAAATCGGACACCGGGAGGGTCGCGTTGGCCGGGTTCGTGGTCGCAAGGACCTGGAGGTAGGCAAGGTCGAAGCTCGGCGGTACCGTGCCCCCGTCACTTCCGGCGAACCACACGAGCGAGGCGTCCAAGACCGATACCCCGACTCGGTCGAGGGTGGCCTCCGCCGACAGCTTCTCGGATGTACCGGGCCGGGTGAGTATGGCCGGCCCCCTCCCAAGTTCGCCCGTCACGAGCGAGGCCCGCTGGGCGAGGCCCTTGTCGGACACGACGAGTTCGGGCTTGGCGCCGGCGGGCACAGCCGCCGCGAGCGTGAGGCTGGTGGTGGCCGTGCTCGTCGCCGAAGCGGGGAAATCTACAGAGTTCCCACCGGCGAGCACCTCGAGCACCGGCCGGTCCGTGCTGGCGCCGGCGCCTCCATTGGCCTGCGCCGGCAGCGGCCCGGCGGCCTCCCCGGGGTTTACGGACAACTCGGCGACGACGAACACCTCGCCTTCAGGTGGCAACAGGAGCCTCGCAAGCGGGCGCCCATGGGCATGACGACCCCCCGCCTTCGCGTACAGGCTGCCCAGCGGCTCCTTCGCTTCCCGGAGCGCTGGCGGGTCGAGTGCGACCTTTAGGTGAGCGGTCTCGCCGAAAGCGACAAGCCGGTAGCTCGCCCCCCAGTCACCGATCATGTCGCCCACGGGTGCCGGGGAAAGCCCCGCCGGCGGGGCAGTGAGCACTCCTCCCCAGCCTGGCGGCTGGCGCGGCACGGCCGGCAATGCGAGCCCGCCGTCACCCTGTGGGGGCGAGGCGCCCCCGGGCCGGCGCAGGACCTCGCCCTTAGCCAGGCCAACGGTGACCGACGGCACCGGCCTCAGGGAGACCGAGAGCTTCACCCCCTTGCCGGCTGGCGACGCCCTCAGCTTGTAGGGGAGCCAGGGGTCAGACGGCCGGGACCAGGGGAGAAGGACCGGCCCGCAGCGCAACTGGTCCCCGACATCGTGGGAGGTCCGGTTGGCGAGCAGGAAATAGCAGCGGGCGTCCCCTGAGATGGCGCCCTCGTCCGCCCTGGCCACTGCCTTCATGGCCGAGCCCGCCCGGGCCAGGACCGACCTCACGTTGTCGAGCGGTTCGCCTCGCCAGTAGAGCGTGGGCGGGCCCCCGCGAAGGACGAGCACGAGCGCGACAACGAAAAGGGCGACGACCAGGGCCAGGGCAGTCCAGCGCCTGGCAAAAGTGCTCGCGGGCCGAACCCCGGGCGGGCGCCCGCTCGCCACGTGCTCGGTCCAGGCCTCCCCGTCCCACCACCGCAGGCGGCCCGCCACGAGCGGGTCGGGGTACCAACCAGCCTCGAGAGCCCCGTCGTGTTCCCCGGCCACGGCACTACGGTATGTCGTGTGGTCGGTACAAAAGTGGAAATGGGGCCGGCTGCGGTCCTGGTCAGGCCCGGCGAGATCCGCCTCGAGGACCGCCCCGTGCCAGTACCAGGGCACGGCCAGGTGCTGGTCGAGGTGTCAGCTGTGGGCGTGTGCGGGTCGGACGTGCACTACTTCACCGATGGCCGGATCGGCGACTTCGTCGTGGAAGCACCCCTCGTCCTCGGCCACGAGGCTTCCGGGGTCGTAAGGGCGCTCGGGCCGGGGACGACTGGGAGGCTCCAGCCCGGGCAGCGAGTCGCGATGGAGCCCGGCGTCCCCTGCGGGCACTGCCGCGCCTGCCGCAGGGGGGCGTACAACCTCTGCCCGGACGTACGCTTCTTCGCCACACCGCCCATCGACGGGGCCTTCGCCCGCTACGTCGTCCACGACGAGGACTTCTGCTACCCGCTCCCCGACCACCTCTCTGACGACGCCGGCGCCCTTCTCGAGCCCCTGTCCGTGGGTGTCTGGGCCGCCCGGAAGGCCCACATAGAAGTGGGCAGCCAGGTCATCGTCACGGGAGCAGGGCCGATCGGCTTGCTCGCCGCCGCCGTGGCGCGCGCCGGGCGCGACCGAGGTCGTGGTGAGCGACGCGCAGCCCTCCCGTCTCGCCCTGGCCAAAAAGATGGGCGCCACGGAAGTGGTGGACGCTAGCCGGGGCGTCGGGAGCGGGGGCGTCGGGAGCGGGGGCGTCGAGGGCGGGGGCGTCGGGAGCGGGGGCGCCGGGAGCGGGGGCGCCGGGGGCGGGGGCAACGGGCAGCCCACGGCGCCGGCGGGGCTCGACATCTTCGCCGGGAGGGAGGCGGACGTGCTACTCGAGTGCTCCGGCGCCCCCCAGGCGCTCGAAGCTGGGCTCCGTGGACTGCGTGGCGGCGCGCGGGCAGTGGTGGTCGGGATGTCGCCCGAGAGCCACGCCCGGTTACCCCTTTCCCTGGTCCAGACTCGGGAAATCGAGCTCACCGGGACCTTCCGCTACGCCAACACCTACCCGGCGGCGCTCGCTCTGGCCGCTTCGGGGGCCGTGCACCTCGACGACATTGTGAGCGCCCACTTCGGCCTAGCCGAGGTCGCGGTGGCACTCCAAGCCAGCCGGCGGGACCCCCTAGTGGTGAAGCCCATGGTCCTCCCCGGTAGGTAGGGCTGCCCAACGGCCAGGTGCGCAGCCCGCTTGCCTTAGTCGGTTACAGTAAAACTGCGTGAGCACCCTTCGGGAACCCACCGACACGGGCAGCCCCCAAATCGCCGGTTGGCGCGCGACCGCTGTGGCCCGGGTCAAGAGGGCGGGCCCGAAAGGGCTGGCGCGCTGGCTGGTGGACGCCCACTGGCTCGGTCACCGGCGCACCCCTCTCATCCTGCGCCTCTGGCGTTACGGCGCGGGCTCGGTGGTTGCCTTCATCACGAGCGAGGTGGCGCTCGCCATCTGCTTCAGCGGCCTGCACTTCGGTGCTACTACCTCTGCCGTAGCGGCGTTCTTCGCCGGTGCCATCCCCAACTGGATCTTGAACCGTCGCTGGGCGTGGCAAAAGCGTGGCCGAGAGGGCGCCGGGCGGGAAACGACCCTCTATCTCACGGTCTCGGTCATCAACCTCGTCCTGTCCACGGGAGCTACCAAGCTGACGGCGGAGCTGTCCACCCACGCGAGCCAACTGGCGAGGGACCTGCTGGTCAGCGCCAGCTACACGTTCTCCATCGTGGTGCTGACCATCCTCAAGTACTTCGTCTACGACCGGTTCGTGTTCGTGGACCGAGGCACTCTCCGCTCGCGCAACCAGGTGGCTACGACCACCTTGGAAAACCGCCACCCGTAGACGAGGTTGCCACCCTTTTTGGTGTGGCCCGAACGGCGTGCCTGCATGTCGATCGGCACTTCGGCTATCCGGAAACCTCCCATCGCCGCACTTATGAGGAGTTCGGACGACTGGTACTGGGGCTGGTCGAGGACGACCGAACCGGTCAGCTCGGCGGTCATGGCCCGGAGCCCAGAAGCGGGGTCAGTCACCCGCCTACCGGTCAGGAGCGAAATGAGCGCAGCGAAGACCACAACCCCCACGTTGCGGACCGGGTCGCGGTTGGCCGTCGAGCCAAGCCGCCGGCTCCCATTGACGAAGTCAGCCTCGCCGGCGAGCAAGGGAGCGAGCACCCGCTCCATGTCGGCGGCGCGCCACTGGCCGTCCGCGTCCGTAGTGATGACGAACCTGGCCCCGCGCTGGCGCGCCAGGTGGTACCCGAGGCGGAGGGCGGCACCCTGGCCCCGGTTGACCGGGACATCGGCCACCAGCGCACCGGACTCCTCGGCCACTGCAGCCGTGGCGTCACTGCTGCCGTCGACGACCACTATCACCTCGACCGGCAGCCCTGCGACCTCGGCCGGCGTGTCCTTCACCACGTGGCCGACCGTCGCCTCCTCGTTGTAGGCGGCCACGACGACGACCACTGGTGCCGAGGCTAGGCCCACGTACTTTTCAGCGAACCGGGCCGCGACCTCCGTGTCGACCTCGGCCAGCCCACCCTCCCCCCTGCGGCTGGCGGGGTGGCCTCCCCTCGCCGTACTTGGCCCGGCGTCCTGCACCCGGCCTGCGTAGCTCGGTCCAGGCCCGCTACCACCCGTGCCCGTACCGCTGTCCCCCGTACCGCTGTCCCCGGCCCCGCCGGCCTGGGCCTCGGGAGCGACGACGGGGGCGGCGGTCCCTCCCTCGACTTCGTTGGGCACCGCACCAACCTATACGTTCGCCCAACCTAGACGTTCGCTCGGCGAGCCGGTCGGTTGGGCCGGGGCTAACCTTGACGCCATGTCCACTGCGGACGGGGCCGTCACCTCGTCACCCGCTACGAGCCCGTCCGAACATGGCCATGGCCTGCCCCGGACGCTTTCATTCGACATCGGGGGGACGGGCCTCAAGGCCTCGGTGCTCTCCAGGCACGGCGACCTGCTCCACGAGCCCGTGCGGGTCCCCACGCCGTACCCGCTGCGCCCTGAGCAGCTGGTCAGTACCCTGGCCCACCTCGCCGGCGGGCTGCCCTCGTACCAACGCATCTCGGCAGGCTTCCCGGGCATGGTGCGCGACGGCCACGTGCTCTCGGCCCCGCACTTCGTCTCCCCCAAGGGCCCCGGGGGCAAGCCGAGCCGCCAGCTCGAGCAGGCCTGGGCCCGCTTCGACCTCCAAGGCGCCCTCGGGGCCGCGCTCGGCCACCCCTGCCGGGTCGCGAACGACGCCGACATCCAAGGCGCCGCGCTCGTGTGCGGCGACGGGCTCGAGCTCGTGATAACGCTCGGCACGGGCGTCGGCACCGCCCTTTTCTGGAAAGGCAGGTTGAGCCCCCACCTCGAACTGGCCCACCACCCTCTCGGCAAATCGGGCCAGAGCTACAACGAAGTGCTCGGGGACGAGGCACGCAAAAAGGCCGGCGCCAAGAAGTGGAACGCCCGCCTCGCCCGGACCATCGAGGTGCTCCGAGAGCTGGTTTTCTTCGACCACTGCTACATAGGTGGCGGCAACTCGAGGCACGTCACCCTCGACCTCCCGGCCGACGTCCACCTGGCCGACAACACGGCCGGGATCCTTGGCGGCATAAAGCTCTGGGAGCGCGTCTAGCCCGCTACAGGGGCCGGGGCGCCCTAGGCCAGCACGTCACGCGAGGTCATGCGCGCCCAGGCCGCGCTACCGAAAAATGCCGCGTACCCGCCCTGCAGGGCGAGGTCCTTCCAGATGTTGGCCGAACGCATCGGCTCGCGCAGCAAATCGGCGAACGCCAGCCAGTAATTGGTAAAAAGCCACGGGTGCAAGAACGCGACTTGCGACACCCCGTCCAGGATCGCCGCCACCACGACCGCCCCGATCGTCATGGCCATCGCGACGATGGGCGCATCGGTGAAGGTGGAGGCGAACATCCCGATCGCCGCCAGCCCGAACATCGACGCCCCCACGACGAGCGCCGCCAGGAGGCTCCGGCCGAAACCGTCGAGAAAAGGTATCGTCGTCCCCGAGAGGGTTATCACCTGGCCGCGAGGGAAAAAGGCGAGCCCGGCCACTATTCCTGTCAGCACTACGACGAGCGCGGCAACCACGCAGAAAAGCGCCACCACCGTCGCTTTCGCGAAAAGGAGCCGGCTCCGCCCGGACGGACGGACGAGCAAATAACGGAGGGTCCCGAGGCTCGCTTCGCCGGCTATAGAGTCACCCGCGACAACTGCCACCGAAAGCGGGATGAAAAAGGGCATGGTCACCGCGAGGCTGGCGAGCGCCGTGAAAACCCCGTTCTGGGTTGCCTGGTCCAAGAATGCTGGGCCACCTGTATGGGTGGGGCCGCCGGTCAGGTAAACAGCGATGGCGAGGAAGACGGGCACGGCCACGAGAAGGCCGAGAAGGGCGCGCACTCGCGCCCGGCCGAAGACCATCCTCGCCTCAACCAGCCACATCGGCACTATCCCCAGTCTGATCGCCCTGTGGCCTGCGAGCACGGACCCATCAGGGCGACATCGTAACGCCGGCGGCAGTCGTACAGGGTCCCCACGGAGCGGCGGGCCGGGCGCCGACCCGGGGCCACCTCGGGCTGCCAGGGGGCCTCGGCGTACTGGCTCGAAGACGATCCACGTTCCCTTGCTGTTTACCAGCACGGGCTTCAGCGCCGCGTGGGCGGGGTCCTTTTTCGCCCGCCGAAGCGGTGCCTGCGTGCCAAACCTGCCCCGCGCCCTCTTTGCTGCTGCGCCCTCTTTACTGCTGGACATCTGGCACCGCAAGGGTCAGAAAAGGGCCAACAATCGGATGAGCCCTGGGAGTGGGCGTCCGGGCACGGTGCGAGGTGGCACGGTGCGAGGTGGCACGGTGCGAGGTGGCACGGTGCTAGGTGGCACGGGGCGGCCGGCCCCCGGGCCAGGCTGTCCACGGCGCCCAGGTGGCACCCCGGTGAGGTCGCCACCTGGGAGATGGGGCCGCTCCAGGCGCCGGCCGGCTTGGTCGGCTCGGCGGGGCCGCTATGGGTAAGGGCTCCCTATTGTGCTCGACCGGCGGTACCGCTAATCTGGCCTCGAGCGGTAAGTTAGGTTCACAAACAAGCGGGGTATTGCAGGCGGTTTGCAGAGGAGGCGGTATGCGCAGATGTCGCATTCGAGGCTGCTACAAGACCACCAGGGCGCCAGACGGCCTTTGCGACCGGTGCCGTGAAGAGCTAGTGGCCCTTAGGGACTACTACGACTTCCAGGGCGCCGTCGAAGTGCCCCAGTCGGTCCAGCCCGCCGCCTGAGCGGCACGGCAAGTTTCGGGCCGGGCAAGAAGGGCGCGCCCGCCGGCCCGGGTGCCGAGCCGGACAGCCTCAACCAGCCACGTCGAAGCCCTCGCCCGTAAGTGCCACAAACGCGTCCTCGAGCGAAAGCCGCTCGGGCACGAGCAGGCTCACGCCCACCCCGGCTTCCACCAGGGCCCGGCAGCAATCTTCGGGACGGACGCCATCGAGGGAGCCCGTCAGCTGGGTGCCGGAACGCTCCAGGCGGGACATGCCCAGGCGCTTCAGCACGTCGCCGGCCCGGGCGGGGTCGTCCACCTCGACACGCAGCCTCGGCGTGGCCGTGGTGCGCAACTCCGCCAGCGTGCCCTGAGCTAGGAGCTTCCCGCGGTGCATGACGCCCACGTGGGTGCAGACCTGCTCCACCTCCTAGAGCAGGTGAGAGGAAAGGAAGACCGTGGTCCCCTCCGAACCGAGCTGGCGGACGAGGTGGCGGATCTCGCGCGTCCCCTGCGGGTCCATG
>DAHWQF010001229.1 GCA_027334785.1 Acidimicrobiaceae bacterium | reverse complement strand
CCAGGCGAACACGTCGTTATCTCGCCCAACACGCGCTCAAGAGCGCTCAGCAACCGCTGGTTCTCCTTGGCACGCCGCACGCCGAGGCGCAGCCGAGTCCGCCCATCAGCGAAGCGACCACTTACATCCTTGACCTCGATCCCGTAACCCTCGAGCAATCGGCGCCGCAACTCTGCGCCTACAGCGGGGCTATCCTGCGCGAATGTTGCAACAACGAAACCGCCGGCGCCAGTGCTCACGTTGCTCACAGTCGGTAGCGCCATAAGCCCAGTCGCGAAGGCGCTCATCGCCTCGCGAGTTTTTGCGATCGATTGCTCGATCGCTGGTCGATACTTTATCAGCATCTCCGTCAAGAACTCTGCAATCGAGGAATTGTTCCACACGGGCAGATCGGCCCCGACCGCCTCAATCAGCTCCGTGTCTCGGCTGTACAGATAGCCAAGCCGTAGACCGGGAATACCCAACACCTTGCTCAAGCTTGTCAAAACGGCAACGTTTGACAGTGGCTCA
>DAHWQF010001228.1 GCA_027334785.1 Acidimicrobiaceae bacterium | reverse complement strand
GTAGAGCTCGCCGAGGTAGTTCGTATGCGTCTCGCCCTCGTCGCACAGGGTCGGGGTGAGGAGGAAGGTGATCCACTCCCGGTGGGCGGCAAGCGCGCGCACCACCGCGGCAAGTCCGTGCTCCGCAGGCGACGTCGAGCCCGCGCCGACAGGGCTTGTCCGCACGGCGGTGCCTGCCGCCGTTTCGCCGCTCGGGTCACTTGTCTCGTGCGCAACGAGATCGACCTTTGCCGCGATCTGCGCTCCGAACCGCTCGGCGAGGTCCCTCGCGCGCCTCGTCGGGCACGGCCAGCGCTTGTTGCACGAGCGACAGGACGTCTGCAGCGCGCCCGGCTCGTGCGCCCCGCCGCCGTCGTCGACGAAGTAGTCGAGCAGCCCGACCGCCTCGTCGCGCTCGGCGCGGGCCCGCTCCGCATCGGCGCGAGCCTCCCTGATCGTCGCGACAAGCCGCGGCACCATGAGCTCGCCAAAGTCGCTGCCGACGTGCGCCTCCGCATAGGCGAGCTCCTG
>DAHWQF010001227.1 GCA_027334785.1 Acidimicrobiaceae bacterium | reverse complement strand
ACCCCTTCGCCGGCCGTCCCTACGCCGAGGAGACCCAGCGCTCCATAGACCAAGAGGTCGCTGGGCTATTGCGCCAAGCTGAAGCCCGGGCGACCAAGTTGCTCCGCGACCACCGAGAGACCCTCGACCGGGTCATCGAACTGCTGCTGGAGCGCGAGACCATCGACGGCTCGGAGCTCCTCGCCATTACTGGGGTTCCGAGGTGTGCCATAGACCGTGAACTGGTCTTGGTACAGCCGGCCGAGGACTGGGCGCCAAGTGGCTGAGGGCGGAGCGCCGTCGGCGCCTCCTAAGCATCCCGTAGCGGAGGTAGGCTTTACGCGGGCTTCGAACGCGCGCCGGGCGCTATGTCCGACGGCTACGAGGCAGATCGGGGAGATCCCATGGGAGCTCCAATTGCAACTCCTGGCACTCGTCGTCCGACTGACCCGGCTGGCGCCAATGAAGATGAAGGACCGGGCCTAACCGTGGGCGCAACGGCCACAGCCGATGAAGTGCTGGCCGCTTTCG
>DAHWQF010001226.1 GCA_027334785.1 Acidimicrobiaceae bacterium | reverse complement strand
GGCCTCGCGCCGGAAGTAGCTCTCCGGTATGAAGACCGGAAAGTAGGCGTTCCTGGCGCCGGCCGCCTTGATGCGGGCGTCGAGCTCGCCCTGCATGCGTTCCCAGATCGCGTAGCCGTAGGGACGGATGACCATGGTCCCCCGAGCCGGGCCGCCTTCGGCGAGCTCCGCCTTTGCAACGACGTCTTGGTACCACTGGGGGAAGTCGACCGCCTGCGGGGTGAGAACGTTGGACCTGGGCATGGCAACGACGATGCTACCCAGTGCCCAGGACGGGCAGCCTCAGGCCCTGGTTTTTGCTCGTCAGCGTCAGGAGGGGGAGCGGCGCGCCCCGGCCTTGCCTAGGGACGCCCGGCCGACACGGGTACCATGTCGGGGTGCGAGCTAGCGCCGACGTGCCGGCAGGCGATATGCCTATGGCCACGACACCCGTTGAGAGGGGCCCCAGTGACCCCGTTACGACCTCACCGTCTCGTCACGGGGGGAGGGTCACCACGATCGACCGCCTGGT
>DAHWQF010001225.1 GCA_027334785.1 Acidimicrobiaceae bacterium | reverse complement strand
CGAGCGCGTACCTGGAAGGTCGTGGCGCACCGGTTGAACGTCGACCCTTTCCAGGGTGCTGTGCGTGTCTACTCCTGGCACACGACCGAGACCGCCGCGACCAGGGCATGTGCGAGGCTCAAAGCGACTGCAGCACGAGATCTCAGAGCGCGTGTGCGCATCTCGGTCGTGCACGATCCCGCCAACACGCTCGTCGTCCGGGCCGCACCAGAGGACAACCGGTGAACGGCGAGAATCCCGCACCTGCCCAAGACGCGCAAATAGGCTCGCCCCACCGGAATTCGCGCCAACGAACCAGGGAGGTGAGCCTCTTTGCAAAGGCTCATGATAGCCGCGCCCGCCCAGCTGCGGTGGGCATGGGACGACCGCGTCGTCCACGCTCGTTTCGACGAGCTCCCCGAAGACACGCAGGCGGCGGTGCTTGCGCTCCTCACTCGTCTCATTGCACGAGGCGTGCTTTCAGGAGAGGAGGACACCGGTGGCTGAGCTGACCAAGCTGACGCCGTCTCAC
>DAHWQF010001224.1 GCA_027334785.1 Acidimicrobiaceae bacterium | reverse complement strand
GACCCCGAGGACCCCGACGCCGCCCCGGTCCTCAACGTGCTCGCCGGCCCCGACCCCGACCTCGCCGTCGACAACCTGGTCGGGATCTTCCGGTCCATCTTCGCCGCCTTCTGGGGGCCACGGACCGACGACGTGCTGCGCTCGGCGTGCCTCACCCTGCTCCGCCACGCCGCGGCCACCGGCACCTCGACCTGCCTCGCCGACGTCCCCCGCATCCTCGCCGACGAAGAGTTCCGCGCCCCCCGGGTCGCCACCGTCGCGGAGGACACCGTCGGCCTCGGCGGGTTCTGGACCTCCTACGAAGCCATGAGCGAGGCCACCCGCGCCCAGGTCATCGGGCCGGTCATGAACAAGCTCCGCGCCTTCTTGCTCCGAGACTTCGTCCGCCAGGTCGTCGGGCGCCCGGACTCGAGCTTCGACATGGGCACGGTCTTAGACGGCGCCATCTGCCTCGTGCGGGTGCCCAAGGGGATCTTGGGCGAGGAGACCGCCAAGCTGCTCGGCTCGTTCG
>DAHWQF010001223.1 GCA_027334785.1 Acidimicrobiaceae bacterium | reverse complement strand
GAGGTGACTGCTCGGGCAGGAGCGCTGGCCGGCGTGGAGTCGGTCGAGGTGAAGACGTCGGCGATGGGTGCCGACCAAAAAGCGGCCTTGATGGCCCGGGCCCGCTGGCAAGCGGGCCGCCGCGCCCCCAAGACGGCCGTCCCGGCCCGAGCGAGGGTGCTTGCAGTCTCCTCGGGCAAGGGCGGGGTCGGCAAGTCTTCAGTGGCCGTAAATCTGGCGGCCGGGCTCGCCAACCGGGGCTACTCGGTCGGCCTGCTGGACGCCGACATAGCCGGTTTCTCGGTCCCCCGCATGCTCGGCCTCTCCGCTCAACTGCAAGCCGAGCCAGACCCCGACGAGCCGGGCCGCAACCTGATCAAGCCCATCGTGCGTAGCGCGGGGTCGGGCCAGCTGTCGGTGGTCTCGATGGGGTTCCTGGCCGACGAGGACGACGCCATCTTGTGGCGGGGCCTCTTGCTCAACCGGGCGCTCCAACACTTCTTGGAAGAGGTGGCTTGGGGCGACATCGAGT
>DAHWQF010001222.1 GCA_027334785.1 Acidimicrobiaceae bacterium | reverse complement strand
TGTCTGCGCATGCCGGAGGTTCCGAGGCCGGTCAGCTCGTCGGTGAACGCTGCTCGCGTCATGGTGTCGTGGGCCTTACGCATGAGCTCGGCTTTGTGACCGAGCACGGCACCAATTGCCACCGCTGTGGGCACCACGACGGCGACCGCGCTCACGGCGCCTGGGGAGGGTGTTACGCCGACGAGAACGTAGGGGAGGAGGTACCCAGTGGTCACTAGCGGTGCCATGGCGAGGCACCAGCCCGGGCCGTGCCAGTTGCCTACCCAGCCCAGGATGACCACGAGGTAGATACCCGAGGCCGCCGGCGGTATCGAACCGGAGGTTGCGTCGGCCACGTACACTGCGAGCGCCAGGACCGCCATTATGAGCGAGGTTCGTTGGGGCCAGCGGTCCCATGGGAGCAGCATGGCGATAGCGCCCGCGGCGGCCGTGCTGGCGTCCAGTAGCGCCCACCAGAGGTGGCCATGGCCGAACGAACCCGGAACCAGGTCATTGACGAGCCCGAGCAGCC
>DAHWQF010001221.1 GCA_027334785.1 Acidimicrobiaceae bacterium | reverse complement strand
CCACCTGGAGGCCTTCCAGGACGGCGTCTGGGAACCCACCCCGGAGCGGCTTGAGACCTGCCACGAGGAGGTCATGCGGCTGGTGCGCCTGGTGGGCGACCTGGAGCAGCTCACAGATCGGCTCGACCCCGAAACGGTCACGGTGCTCTGCGATGAAGGTCATGGCCTCGGCTCCCGCGGGTCGAGCGCCCGCTCCCGAAAAGACTGGAACGCCTTCAGGATCTCGTTGGCCCGCTTGAGCTCGCGGTTCTCACGCTCGAGAGCGCTGACGCGCTCGCTCTCGGCTCTCGGGATCCCCGGACGCGTGCCGGCTTCTATCTCGTCGCGCTTCACCCAGGACCGCAGCGATTCGGCGCCGACACCGAGCTGGCGGGCGACGCGGGTGACGACCCCCAAGGGGTTGCCACCGGCCTCGGCGGTCGCCTCGTGGACCATCCGGACCGCCCGGGCCTTCAGCTCGTCGGGGTAGCGCTTCTGGGCGGGAGTGGGGGACTTCGGGTGCTCTTTCATG
>DAHWQF010001220.1 GCA_027334785.1 Acidimicrobiaceae bacterium | reverse complement strand
CATCGCGGTCGGCGCGGGCGCGCTGCGCGCCGCAGCCCGCATCGAGCACTGGCTGGCGGAGCCGGCTGCGGCACCGCCATCCTCGGCACCTGCGGCGCTCACCGCCCGCACCGGCCAAGCCGGGATCCCGAGGCACGACGGCGAGGACATCGCCTTCCTCCCCGTGCTTCGCGAGATCCGCCGTCCCCGGGCGCGCCTGCGGGCCGCCACCGCCGCTGTCGCCGCCGCCGGCGTGCCGACGGCCGCAGTCCCGTCGTCGGTCACCGACCTCGCCGACCTCGACCAGGTGCGGGCGCTCGCCGCCGCGGTGGCCGCCGCCCTCGGCATCGGCCACTCCAGCGCCCAAAAACGCCTCGCCGCCCTGGAGGTCGCCGGCCAGGTCCGCCGCGACCGGGGCGGCCGGGTGGACGGCGTGCGAGCCCCGGACCGCTGGCACCCCCTCGCTGTCGATGGCACCGTCGCCGCGCAGCCCGCCACGGACCACGAGGAGGCCGGCAGAGCCGAGCCTGCCG
>DAHWQF010000121.1 GCA_027334785.1 Acidimicrobiaceae bacterium | reverse complement strand
ATTGCCGGGGTTCGGGAGCCGCCGTGCAGGCGAGCGAGCAAGCGGCCGCGGCGCCTTCTTCGACGGCTTCCTCGGGGGCGGCATCAAGCACGTCGACGTGCTCGTCGGACCAGAGCGCGGTCAGCGCTGCCCAGGCGCAGGTCACCTCCGACCAGTCCCAGGTCACTGCGGCTGAGCAGGCCGTAACAAAGGACAACGCCTCGCTCACCGCCGCCAAGGCGACCATGGCCTCGACCCTGAAAGCCGACGATCAGTCCGTCGCCACAGCCCGCCAGTCCATGGCCTCCGCGATAGCGAAGGACCAAGAAGCCGTCACTGCCGCCAAAACGACGATGTCCTCCGCTCTCCAAAAGGACCAGCAGTCAATCGCCACGGCAAAGACCGACATGGCCTCGACCGAGCAGAAGGACAACCAGTCCCTGGAGCAGGCCCAGGCCCAAGTGACGACGGCGCAGCAGCAGCTGACCGAGGCGAACGCCACCCTGGCTGCGGCCAGGTCGAGCCAATCCGGGACCCTGGCTGCCGACCAGGCGACACTGGGCTCAGCCACGAGCAGTCTTTCCCAAGCCGAGCAGCAACTCTCTGGCGCCACGCTGCGAGCACCGGTGAGCGGGACCGTGGTCGGCCTCGCCCTGTCCAAGGGCCAGTCGGTGTCTGCGGGCAACACGACGGTCATCACCCCCTCGCAGCTGCTCACCAGTTCCAGCTCCAGCAGCTCCAGTTCCAGCTCGAGCGGGTCGGGTTCTTCCAGCTCTGACGAGGTCGTGATCGAACCTGTCGGCGCCTACGTACTCGAGGTCGAAGCGGACACTTCTCAGATAGGCGACATCCAAGATGGCGAGCAAGCGGTCATCACCCCGACTGGGAGCACGGACACCACCGACTACGGGATCGTGACGAGCTTTAGCACGGCCGGTACGACTAGCTCAGGCGTGACCCAGTTCCCCGTCATCGTCGCCGTCACCGGGAGCGCACAGGGCCTCTATGCCGGCGCTACGGCGAACGTGGACATAGTCACGCGCCAGGTCAGCAACGTGCTCGTTGTCCCGACGAGCGCTGTCCATACGGTTGGTAACAGCTCGTATGTCTTCTTATTGAAAAACGGCAAGGAGGTCCGCCAGACGGTCGGGGTGGGCGCCTCAAGTGGTACCGAGACCCAGGTCACTTCCGGGCTGAAGTCCGGCGAAACTGTGGTGATCGCCTCGCTCCGAGGCAGCAGCACCAGGAGCACGAACGGTGTAACTGGCGGGTTCCCGGCGGGCGGTTTTGGCGGTGGTAGGACCTTCGGCATCCGGGGTGGCGGGGGCTTCGGGGGCGGGGGGGGCTTGGTAGGCGGGGGCGGCTAGTGGGCGCTCCAGGTCCCGCGGCCAACTCATCGAGCTCACACACCGGCAGACCATTGGTCGAGTTCCAGAACGTTTGGAAGACCTATGTGACCGGCGCCGAGCCCGTCCATGCCCTCCGAGGCGTGTCGATAAATATCTACCGGGGCGAGTACATCTCGATCGTCGGGCCGTCCGGCTCCGGCAAGAGCACCTTCATGCACATCCTCGGGTGCCTCGACACGCCCACCTCGGGGCGGTACCTACTTGCCGGTACCGACGTGAGCAAGATGGACGAGGAGCAGCTGGCCGAGGTGCGCAACCGCCGGATCGGCTTCGTTTTCCAGCAGTTCCACCTTTTGCCGAGCCTCACTGCCTGGCGGAACGTCGAGTTGCCGCTCGTCTACGCCGGTGTGGGACGCCATGCGCGCAAGGTTCGCGCACTATCCGCCCTGGAGCAGGTTGGCCTCGGCAATAGGGCCGACCACCACCCGAACCAGCTCTCCGGGGGCCAGCAACAGCGTGTCGCCGTCGCACGAGCCCTCGTCACCGAGCCGGACGTGGTGCTGGCCGACGAGCCAACCGGCAACCTCGATTCGCGTGCCAGCGCTGACGTGCTGGCGATGTTCGCGGACATGCACAAGGCCGGCCGCACGATAGTCCTCATAACTCACGAGAACGACGTCGCCGCGGCCGCGGAGCGGGTAACGCGCTTTCGGGACGGAAGGTTCATTGAACCCGAGCAGGCAGCGGCGTGAGCTTCTTCGAGACATTGCGCTCAGGGCTGGAGGCCATCGCGACCCACCGGCTCCGCTCAGGGCTCACCGTGCTCGGCATCCTTATAGGTATAGCGGCCGTGATCTTGACGGTCGGCCTCGGTGAAGGCGCGACCGCGAGCGTTAACAGCGCCATCAACGCGCTCGGCACAAACTTGCTGATTGTCACACCGGGCAGCAGTACGACCGGCCTTGTGCGGGGAGGCTTCGGCTCGGCCGACACACTCACCTACGCCAACGCGAAGGCCTTGGCCAACAAGAAGGACTGTCCGGACATAGCCGGCGTCGCTCCCCAGGTGCAGGCCTTCGCCACCCTCGTGGCGGGCAACAACAACTGGACGACCACCGTTTACGGCTCGACCCCCCAGTGGTTGTCGGTGCGCGGTCGCACGATGGCCGAGGGTTCCTGGTTCACCTCGGCGGACATGGCCCACGCTGCCAACGTCGTTGTCCTCGGCCAGACCACCGCGGTAGAGCTGGGCCTTTTCAACCCAGTCGGCCAGACGGTCAACATCGACAACGTGCCCTTTACGGTGGAGGGCGTGCTCGCCTCTTCGGGCACCTCGAGCTCGGCACAAAACCAGGACGACCTAGCCGTAGTGCCGCTCACTACGGCTGAAGAGGTGACCGGGACCGCCAACGTGTCGAACATCTACCTGCAGGCGACCTCTCAGGGGACACTCAACGCAGCTGACGAGGAGGCCACCAACCTCCTCCTCCAACTGCACGGGATAACGAACCCGACCGAGGCAGATTTCACGATAACCACCCAGAGCTCGCTCGTTTCGACTGCTACTTCGGTCGACAAGACCCTGACCGTCCTCCTCGCCGGGATCGCTGCGATCTCGCTCCTGGTCGGCGGCATAGGGGTGATGAACATCATGCTCGTCTCGGTGACCGAGCGCATACGCGAGATAGGGCTCAGGAAGGCCCTCGGGGCTACTCCTGGCGTCATCCGCCGGCAGTTCCTCATAGAAGCTTCGGTTCTTGGGCTCGCCGGCGGCCTGGCAGGGGCGGCGCTCGGCATAATCGGGGCCGAAGTCATTCCGCATTTCATTTCGAACAAGATCGCCATCTCGGGGTTCGCCACGGCCGGCGCTGTCGTAGTGGCTGTGGCGATCGGCATAGTGTTCGGCGTCTACCCGGCCTCTCGGGCGGCCAGGCTGGCGCCTATCGAAGCCCTTCGTAGTGAGTGAACGGCGGGAAACGACACACCGATCAGGAGGAAATGATGAGAAGAAGGAGCCTTTTCGCTGCCAAGCACAGTCTTGGCGGTCTCGGGGTGCTCGCCCTGGCAACCCTTTCCATGGCAGCTGCGGGCCTTGGCGGTGTAGCAGCGGCTGCCAGCAAGACCTCGAAAACCACTGCGCCCAAGACTTCCTTGCCCGCCCAGGCGAGAGGCCCGGTGGCAAGTGGCCAGATCGCCTACATATCGGGCGACACGCTCGAGGTGCGCAACCAGGCGACGGGTCAGACTACGGTCAAGATCACAGCCAAGACGGCGATCACAGCCACCGTGGCAGTCACTTTGAAGGCGGTTGCGAAAGGCAGTTGTATAACGGCGAGCGGCACCAAGGCGAAAAACGGCGCCCTCGACGCGTCGACGGTCACGCTCGTCGCGGCCAACGGCGGCAAGTGTGGCGGCGGCTTCCGGGCCCCGGCCGGCCGCGGCAGGGGGAACTTCCCTCCCCGCACGACCAGTAACAGTACCCCCCGCCGGCAGTTCACCCCCCCGGCCAATGCCGCCACAGCCTTTGGCAAGGTGACTGGGGTGAGCGGTTCGAAGGTGACGGTGGACGGCACGATGTTCTCGTTCTCGGCCGCCAACCGGTCGTCGAACTCCAAGAAGGCCACCTCGACCACCGTCCCCAGGCCGAAGGAACTGACCGTCGACGTGGGCTCGAAGACCAAGTACCTGAAGACAGGGGCCGGTAGTGCCAAGTCTCTAAAGGTCGGCGAGTGCGCCACCGCTTTCGGCTCGACCAACAGCATCGGGGCCGTGACGGCGACCCGCCTTTCCGTGAGCCCGGCAACCTCAGGAAGCTGTGGTTTCGGGGGCGGTTTCTTTGGTTTCGGCGGCTTTGGTGGTGCTGCGCGAGGCGCCAACGCGTGAGCCGGGCGCCCTGTTACTCCACTGTTACTACAAGGTAGGCAAAGTGAGACTGATGAGCATGAGGACGAAGCGTACGGAGAAAGTGCGCGCGGCGGGCCCGCGGCGCCTGGCGTTGGCCGGCTGCCTGGCCGGCGCCAGCGCGCTGGCCACGTTGGTGATCGGCACGTCCCCTTGGGCGGCAGCGCCGGCGGGCGCGGCGAGCCCCTCCACCTCGGCATGCACCGGCACTGTGGCCGGCATAACGGTCCAGGGCGGTGACGACCAGGTGGCCAAGGTCGGCACGGCCTACTCACAGTCCCTCGCGGCAGTAGTCGTCGACACCGCCGGCTGCCCCGTGCCCAATGTCGATGTGACTTTCACCGCCCCCTCTTCCGGCGCAAGCGGCACCTTCGCCGGGGCGGTGGACACGGCCACGGTCGCCGCCTCGTCCTCGGGCGTGGCGACGGCCCCCACGTTCACTGCAAACGAGGTGAGCGGCACCTTCAGCGTCGTCGCCCAAGTCGGTGCCTTCGAGGCCACCTTCAGCTTGACCAACACCACCGTTGGGGTGGCCAACTCCATTTCGGTCCTCTCGGGCAACACCGAGTCCGCCGGTCCCGGCGCCAGCTTCCCTGACCCCTTGGTGGCGAGCGTCACCGACAGTTCTGGCAACCCGGTCTCGGGAGCCACCGTGGCCTTCGCCGTGACAGCAGGCACCTCGGGGGCTAACGCCTCCTTCGTCGGCGGGGGGGCGAGCGCTACCGAGAAGACCGACGCATCGGGAGAGGCCACGAGCCCGCTGCTCATGGCCGGCACGACGTCTGGCAGCTTCACTGTGACCGCCTTGGTCTCGGGGCTCAACTCGGTGGCCACCTTCACCTTGACCGTCGGCTCAGGCGCCCCCGACAACGTCGCCGCCGGCGCAGGCATCTCCCAGTCGACCGAGGCCGGGACTGACTTCGCGATCCCGCTTGCTGTCACGGTCACCGATTCCAATGGCAACGATGTCTCCGGCGCACAGGTGGTGTTCAAGGCGCCGGCCTCGGGCCCGAGCGGCGTGTTCGCTGGTGCGGGCAGTTCCGTGACCGTCACGACGGGCTCAGACGGAGTCGCCATCGCCCCGGCTTTCTCGGCCAACGCGACGACCGGGGGCTACGTGGTCACGGCGAGCGTCTCTGGGGTCTCCTCGCCGGCCACCTTCGCCATGGTCAACAAGTCCCGGAGCACTGCGAGCGCCCCGGGGCCTGCCGGCACTTACCACCTCGTGACCAACAGTGGGCGTGTACTCGCTTCGGGCAACGCCGCCGACCTCGGCTCGCTCCCCGCCTCCAAGCTGGGAGGCTCCAAGGTGGTGGGGATGGCCCAGGCCCAGGGCGGCAAGGGGTACTGGCTCGTGACCGCCAAGGGCAAGGTCTTCTCGTTCGGCGACGCCAGGGCCTATGGCTCGCCGTCCCACCTGGCCAAGCCCATCGTCGGCATGGCCGCCACGCCCGACGGCAAGGGCTACTGGCTGGTCGCGTCTGACGGGGGCATTTTCAATTACGGCGACGCGCGTTACTTCGGCTCTACCAGCAAGCTCCACCTGAAGGCCCCGATCGTTGGGATGGCGGCACCGGCCCAGGGGGACGGCTACTGGCTGGTGGCGTCCGACGGTGGGGTCTTCGCCTTCGGCAAGGCTACCTATTACGGCTCCGGCCTAAACCTGTCACCGAAGCCAGTGAGGGCCATCGTCCCCACATCGGGCGGGAACGGCTACTGGGTGGTGAGCGCTGACGGCACCGCGGCTGGGTTCGGCGACGCCGGCGCTCAGGGGTCACCGACGCTCTCGGCCAATACGGTGGTGGGCGGGGCGGCGTGAAAGGGGTTGTCCTCTAGGGAGGCACCCGCCACCGGCGGCCGGACTCATGCCGGTGCCGGTGCCAGACGACGGCATGCTAACATGGCGCATTGTCCCCCGGGCCACCCCGGAGGTTCTCGTCTGTCCGACCAGAGGTTCCCTCCCAGAGAGTTTTTATGCCCACGATTGCCCAGCTGGTGCGCAAGGGGCGCCAGCAGAGTTCCAAGAAGACCAAGACGCCGGCGTTACGGGGTGCTCCCCAGCGCCGTGGGGTGTGCACCCGCGTCTACACCAACACGCCCAAGAAGCCCAACTCGGCCCTGCGCAAGGTCGCCCGCGTGAGGCTCTCGTCGGGCTTCGAGATCACCGCCTACATACCAGGCGTCGGGCACAACCTCCAGGAGCACTCCATCGTGCTCGTGAGGGGCGGCCGCGTGAAGGACCTGCCCGGGGTGCGCTACAAGGTGGTCCGGGGCACCCTCGACACCGCCGGCGTGCGGGACCGCAAACAAGCGCGTAGCCGCTACGGCGCCAAGAAGGCTTGAGGAGGTAACCGATGCCAAGGAAGGGCCCCGCAGCGCGCCGCGAGCTGGCACCAGACCCGATCTACCACTCAGTGGTCGTCACGCAACTTGTGAACAAGATCCTCTCCAGGGGCAAGCGCAGCCTGGCTGAGCGCATCGTCTATGGCGCCCTCGACACGGTCAAGGCCAAGGGCGCCGGCGAGCCGATCACGGTGCTGAAGCGGGCCGTGGAGAACACGAGGCCCCAGCTCGAGGTGAAGAGCCGGCGGGTCGGTGGCGCCACCTACCAGGTGCCCGTAGACGTGAAACCGCGGAGGGCGGCGACGCTTTCGGTTCGCTGGCTGGTAGGATATTCTCGGCAAAGGCGCGAAAAGACGATGGCCGAGCGGCTGGCGGGCGAGCTCATGGATGCCTCCAACGGCACGGGTGCGGCCGTGAAGCGCCGTGAGGACATGCACAAGATGGCCGAGTCCAACCGGGCCTTCGCCCACTACCGCTGGTAGAGGACCGACCCAAATAGGAAATCAAAATGGCTGAGCCTGCTTCCAAGAGAGAGTTCCCTCTGGCCAAGACCCGCAATATCGGGATCATGGCGCATATCGACGCGGGCAAAACGACCACGACCGAGCGCATCTTGTACTACACGGGCGTCAACTACAAGATCGGCGAGGTCCACGAGGGCAGCGCGACGATGGACTGGATGCCTCAGGAGCAGGAGCGGGGCATCACGATCACCTCGGCCGCCACCACCTGCCACTGGGCCGACCACCGCATCAACATCATCGACACGCCCGGCCACGTTGACTTCACAGTGGAGGTGGAGCGCTCTCTCCGGGTCTTGGACGGGGCAGTGGCGGTGTTCGACGCGGTCGCAGGCGTGGAGCCGCAGAGCGAGACGGTCTGGCGCCAGGCGGACAAGTACGGGGTCCCGCGCATCTGTTTCGTCAACAAGATGGACCGTATCGGGGCCAACTTTGAGCGTTGTGTGGACATGATCCAAGACCGCCTGGGGGCGACCCCGGCCGTCGTGCAGTTGCCGATCGGCGTCGAGGGCAGCTTCGCCGGCATGGTGGACCTCATCGAGCAAAAGGCTCTCATCTGGGACGAGAGCTCGCCTCGGGGAGAGTCCTTCAGCACCGTGGAGATCCCGGCCGAGCTGACCGCAAAGGCTGAGGAGGGGCGTCACAAGCTCATCGACACGCTTTCCAATTTCGACGACACCATCACCGAGAAGTTCCTCGCCGACCAGGAGATCACCGCCGACGACCTGCGCCAGGCGCTGCGGCGGGCGACCATCGCCGGCCAAGCCGTCCCTGTGCTGTGCGGCGCCGCCTTCAAAAACAAGGGCGTCCAGCCCATGCTCGATGCTGTCGTCTGGTACCTGCCGAGCCCGCTCGACATCCCTCCCACCAAGGGCACCGTCCGCAAGTCCGGCGCCGTGGTCGAGCGGCGCGCCGACGACAAGGAGCCTTTCGCCGCCCTCGCCTTCAAGATCATGGCCGACCAGCACCTCGGGAAGCTCGTCTTCGCGCGCGTCTACTCGGGCATGGTGTCCCAGGGTGATTCCGTGCTCAACTCGACCCAGGACCGCAAGGAACGCATCGGCCGGATACTGCAGATGCACGCCAACCACCGCGAGCCCCGGGACGTGGCCTATGCCGGCGACATCGTGGCACTGGTCGGGCTGAAGCAGACCACCACCGGCGACACGCTTTGTGACCCCTCCGAGCCGGTGGTGCTCGAGTCGCTCGACTTCCCCGGAGCCGGTGATCTCCGTGGCGGTAGAGCCCAAGACCAAGGCCGACCAGGACAAGTTGTCCCGGGCGCTCCAATCGCTCTCCGAGGAGGACCCCACCTTTAGGGTGCACGCCGACGAGGAGACAGGCCAGACCGTGATCGGCGGCATGGGCGAGCTCCACTTGGAGGTGCTCGTCGACCGGATGCTGCGCGAGTTCCGTGTGGACGCCCACGTGGGCAAGCCCCAGGTTGCCTACCGCGAGACGATCCGCAAGCGCGTGGAGAAGGTCGAGCACCGCTACGTTCGCCAGACAGGCGGGCGCGGCCAGTACGGGCACGTCGTGCTCAACCTGGAGCCGACCGGTCCTGGTGGCGGTTATGAGTTCGTCGACAAGATCACCGGCGGGGTGATCCCGAAGGAGTACATCCCGGCCGTCGATGCCGGCATCCAAGACGCCATGCAGTCGGGAGTGTT
>DAHWQF010001219.1 GCA_027334785.1 Acidimicrobiaceae bacterium | reverse complement strand
TCGCTTATTTTGGCATCGAGGAGGAGGTTCTCCACCAAGGTGAGGGCGCGGTTGGCGATGTACTTATAGCGCGGCATCCCTTCCCGTACCGCATGTTGGGCCAGGACTCTCGACCCGAGCACGAAGTCGTACTCTCCGTAGGCGATCATGGCCGCCATGGCGGGGACCAGCCGCGGCGAGTACTGGTAGTCCGGGTGCACCATGACTACGATGTCGGCGCCGGCATCGAGCGCCGCTCGGTAGCACGTCTTTTGGTTGCCACCGTAGCCACGGTTGGCGTCGTGGCATATCACGCTGAGGCCTAGGCCAGTCGCGACCTGGACCGTGCCGTCGGTGGAGGCGTCGTCCACCAGGATCAAGGAGTCCACGAGCGACCTGTCCAGGTCGGCGACAGTGCGGGCCAGAGTGGAGGCGGCATTGTAGGCCGGCAGGACGACCGCTATTGTCTTGCCGTTCAACACGGTAGGCCCCTCCCGTCAACAGCGGCGGGGCCGCCCTCAGTGCGCGCGACT
>DAHWQF010001218.1 GCA_027334785.1 Acidimicrobiaceae bacterium | reverse complement strand
AGACACCACCCTCCTAGCGGCCCGTCTCGGTGAACCCACCGACCCGACGAGAGCGCACGCCGGCGCCAGGAGGTCTGGGCGCTCTCAGCTCAGGGCATCGCAGCGCCGGCGTGCTCGGGCCGCCCCCACCCGCCCCACCGGCCGGGCTGGCGACGAAAAAGGAGTGCTGCCATTAGACATCCTACGGCTGTAAGTGTCAAGGGGTTGTGGATAACTTTTCCCCATCTTTTTCGCCTCCTTCTTTTTGGGCTGAGGGCGCGACAAGCTCTGCCGTCGGCACCCGGCGGTTTGAAAGTTCGGTTGGTTGTTGTAGACGCCTACGCGGCCTTGGCGGCCGGGCGGTGGCCCCAGGCGATCTGCTCGTCGTAGACGACGCGGCGGCGTAGGCAGCAGTCGAGGATGCCGACGAGGCGGTTGGCGACGACCCTCAACGCAGCGTCGTGGCCGATCTTGCGGGCACGCAGGGCGTCGTAGTAGGCCCTCGCGCCCGGCGAGGCGGTGAGGGCTGCGAAC
>DAHWQF010001217.1 GCA_027334785.1 Acidimicrobiaceae bacterium | reverse complement strand
CGCCGGTTCGAGGGCACCGGCCCGCGCGCGCTGCTCGCCGGCGCTGGGGCCCACGCGATGCGGCCCCTCACGGCTCCCGCCACCGGAGGAGTAACCCTGTTCCTCACGAGCCTCGCCCACGGAGTGGGCTGGCCGGTGGTCGAGGGGGGAAGCGCCGGCATCGTCGCCGCGATGGCGGCGTTCCTCGCCGAGCGTGGCGGGGCGGTCGTGACGGGCGAGACGGTGAGGTCGCTCAGCGCGCTCCCCGCCGCTCACGTGGTGCTGCTCGACGTCAGTCCGCGGGGGCTCCTCGCCATCGCCGGCGACCAGCTGCCCGACCGCTACGCCCGCCAGCTCCGCCGCTTTCGGTACGGGCCCGGCGCGTGCAAGGTGGACTGGGCGCTCGACGGCCCCGTTCCCTGGAGCGCGCACGCGTGCCGGCGCGCCGGGACGGTTCACGTCGGCGGCACGCTCGACGAGGTCGGGGCCGCCCAGGCGGACGTGGCGAGGGGCCGGCACCCGGAGCGCCCCTTC
>DAHWQF010001216.1:276-513 GCA_027334785.1 Acidimicrobiaceae bacterium | reverse complement strand
GCCGACGGGGTTGCCGCTTATGGCGTCCCGGGCATAGCAACAGGGCTGTGGTGACGAATAGCTCACGCCCTGGGACGACGAAGCGCTGGCCGTGGCACCCGCCGAGGAGAGGGCCAGGTTGGCCCCAAAGGGCTCCACGGCCCGGATGTCGAGGGTGTCCCCCGCAGGGTAGGAGATGTAGCTCACCTGGTTGGAGAGCGGGAGCGCATAGTACTGGCCCGGCTTCAGCTCGTAGGT
>DAHWQF010001216.1:0-266 GCA_027334785.1 Acidimicrobiaceae bacterium | reverse complement strand
CGGCTCCTCCCCCACTGGTCGGTCATGCGGATGCCGACGGGTGAGTTCTTGGTAGCACGCACAGCAACCTGGGCAGTGACGTCGAGGCCCTGGGTCCAGACCGCGGCCAGGTCGTCGCTCCCGCCTGCGGTCGGCCCGAAGTCCGCCTCGTAGGTCAAAGGTATAGGCACCGAGGGGCTACGCATGTACTTGCGGCCCGCCAGCTGTCGGGAAGCTTCCATCGTGGCCAAGGCCGCCGGCTTCACGTAATCGTCTGTGCCCGCAGC
>DAHWQF010001215.1 GCA_027334785.1 Acidimicrobiaceae bacterium | reverse complement strand
AAGACGGTACAGTCACGCAGATAACCGAGCTCCAGGCCTTGTTGCAGCACAAGCCGATCTGGTTCACCGAAGTGGGTTGGTGGTCGAGCGGCCCCTATGACTTTTATAGCCAAGCCAATACGGTAGCCCGCGCCATGGTGTGGATGAAGGTCCTCGGCATCCCCGTGTGGGGTTACTGGTACGACGAGGGCGGCTGGGGCCCCGACGGGGTGTCCTTTTCCCTTATCCAGGACGCGAGCACCGACGACTACGTGAAACCTGCCGCCCTCGCCACGATGGAGGCTTCGCAGCAACTCGCGGGGCGCAGCTACCTAGGCCCAGCCAACACCGGCATACCGCTCTCTTATGAGGAGACCTTCGGCCCGGCACCTGGCGGGAGCAACGACCTGGCCGTGGTCTGGACACAGGGCCTGGCCATCAACGCTCAGGTCGCCCTGGCCGGGTCCTCCCAGGCCCCCGCAGAGGTCAGTTTCACCGACCAGTGGGGCAACCGCCGCATGTACCGGCTCATGC
>DAHWQF010001214.1 GCA_027334785.1 Acidimicrobiaceae bacterium | reverse complement strand
TGGCGACGTCCACACCCAGCGTGGCAGCCACGTCTGCAGGAGCGAGGCCGGCCTCGTCACGAGCCCATGCCAGCACCGAGCCCGTGATCGGGACGTCGCGGCGAGTCATCGTCACAGCTTGTCGCCGAGCGGGAGCTCGCCGAGCTGCTCGGCCGCGAGCACCTCTCGGAGGAGGAGACCGCCCGCGCCGCGGCGCTGGTCGAGGAGTGCGGCGGTCGGGCCATGACGCTCGAGGAGGCCGACCGGCGCCTGGCTGCGGCGCTCTCGGCGCTCGCCGGCGCCGACCTCGTCCCGAGGGCGGCCGAGGAGCTGGCCGACGTCGCACGGTTCGTCGTGGACCGGGAGTACTGAGCGTGGAGCGACCCGACCTCGTCCCCCCCGAGGAGCACGCCCGAGCCGGCGAGACGCTGGCCAGGGCGCGCAGCCACCTGCTCTCCCTGCAGTCTCCGCAGGGCTGGTGGCGAGGGCTGCTCGAGACGAACGTGACGATGGACGCCGAGGACCTCCTGCTCC
>DAHWQF010001213.1 GCA_027334785.1 Acidimicrobiaceae bacterium | reverse complement strand
TCGTCGACCATGAACTTGATGCGCGCCTTTACCCGGCTCACCCGGTAGCGGAGGTCGTGCTGCCAAACGTCGGTGACCGCCCGCAGCACCTCGATGACGCCTTGGGCAGGCTCCGCCGGTACGAACACCCCCATGTCCCTAGAAAGGCGTGGCGTAGCCGACAGCCCGCCGCCGACGCGCACGGCGAAACCGGGGCGGCCCTCCTTCAGCACCCCGACCAGGGCCACGTCGTGGACCTCGGGGGCGTTGCACTGAGCCGGGCAGGCGCTGATGGTGTACTTGTGCTTGCGGGGCAGGTCGGAGTACTCACGGTTGCCCGAGAAGAACTTGGCCACCTCGGCTACGAGGGGGCCCACATCGAACAGCTCGTCGCGGTCCACCCCGGCGACAGGGCAGCTCGTCACGTTGCGGACGGTGTCCCCCTCGCCCCCCGCAGTGGTGAGCCCCGCCCGTTCGATGAGGCCGAGCACCTCGGGAAGCTCCCCCAACCGCACCCAGTGCAACTGGATCCCC
>DAHWQF010001212.1 GCA_027334785.1 Acidimicrobiaceae bacterium | reverse complement strand
CTAGCCTGCGACGCGGGCCGAAAAAGTTGGGCAACGGCCCTGTTGCCTATACAACGCTGCAGGCCCAGTACCCCGGTGTGACTGGCGTCGCGTCCGGTTGGGAAGGCAGAGCTCCCTTGGGCTAGGTCGACCGCCGTCACGGCTGCTCGGAGGGAGCCTTCCGCGCTGAGGGCTACTTCTCCTGGCTCCTCGCCTTGGCCAACGGACACCCCAATAGCCCTTTCTCTCCCGGATCTAGCCGTAGGCGACCTTCCGTTGGTCCTCGGCTGCTCGTCCTTGGTCATAGGCACCCCTTTCATGCTTACCAGGATGTCACTCAATGCTGTTGTTTGCACGCCGTTAGTGTTGGCCCCTCCTACCAGCTGGTTGGCTCCCGGAAGGTCCCATATGCCGCTCGCTCCGCTAGCAATACGGCCGAGGCCGCCCATGTGGGCTAACACGGTGAATTTGGTGGCCCCGACGAGCACGACCTCGATGGCCGGGACGGGCTATTGCCGGTCGAGCGAGCGCACCC
>DAHWQF010001211.1 GCA_027334785.1 Acidimicrobiaceae bacterium | reverse complement strand
GGACGCTCGAGGCCGGCGCCATGGTCCTCGCCGACCAAGGGGAGCTCGTCATCGATGAGTTCGACAAGATGACGGACAATGACCGGTCGGCGCTGCACGAAGGGCTTGAGTCCCAGACCATTTCCATATCGAAGGCGGGGATCGTGGCCCAGCTCCGGGCCCGGTGCCCGGTGCTCGCTGCGGCCAACCCGAAGCTCGGTCGGTTCACCCCCGACAAGCTCCCGGCCGAGGAGATCGACCTCCCGCCCACACTCCTTTCCCGGTTCGATGTGATCTTCGCGGTGCTCGACAAGCCCGAACGGGAACGGGATCGGGCGCTCGCCGGGGCGATCATCTCCCAGCATGTGCGTGCCGAGGAGCGCGAGGCCAAGGTGGCCCAGCGACTGGGCGTCGAGGACCTGCACCCTGTGGCCGAGCCCGGCACCTTCACCCCGGATTTCATGCGCAAGTACGTGGCCTATGCGAAGCGCCACGTCTTTCCGGTCATGGACCCGGTCGCCCACAAGACGATCCT
>DAHWQF010001210.1 GCA_027334785.1 Acidimicrobiaceae bacterium | reverse complement strand
ACCGGGTGCTGCGCACCCTCGGCCGAGAGGACGAGCTCAAGGCGTCGGGCCAACTCGACCAGCTCGCCGCCTCCTTCGCCCGGTTGGACCCGCCCGAGCTCGGCACGCGCCGGGTCGTCGGGCCGCTGGTGCTCGTCGCGCACTACCTCTCCCGCCTCGGCCTCGCCGGAAGCGTCGATCGGCTCGTGCCGATGCGGGGCCGTGCCCAGCTCACCCACGGCGAGGTCGTCACGGTCCTCGTTGCCAACCGGCTCTGCGCGCCCGCTCCCCTGTACGACATCGCCGGCTGGGCGTCCTCGGCCGCGGTGAGCGAGCTCTTCGCCATCCCGGCGATGCTGCTGAACGACGACCGGCTCGGCCGGGCCCTCGAGGCGCTCGCCCCGGTCGCAGAGACGCTGCGCGCCACGCTCATGATCCGCGCCGCCCGAGCGCTGCCGGCGGGCCAGGACGCGAGCCGGTTGCACCTCGACCTCACGGCGGTGCGCTTCTCGGGTGCCTACGAGGGCTCCGCGCT
>DAHWQF010000120.1 GCA_027334785.1 Acidimicrobiaceae bacterium | reverse complement strand
TGGCGCGCGGCGGGCACTCGACAGCGACCGTAGCGCTCCGCTACCAGCACGCCACCAAGGACCGCGACCGGGGTCTGGCCAACGCGCTGGCAGAACTGGCTCGCCCAGCTGAGGTCGTCCCGCTCCGTTGTGGCTCGGGCGTGACTTAGCCCGGGGACAAAGTGCCGACGCGATCCGCCCATCGGTCGTGCCTGGGGGCATAGACCTGCCGGCTCGCCGGCGCCGGCTGGCCCCAGGACAGTGACGGGACGGGCCCGATCGCCCCGAGCTCCCGCCCCCGGTTGTCGCACGCCACACCGAGGGCCATGTCGATCGCAGCGTCGAGCTCGGCCAGGTAGGAGCGCTCGACCACCACGGGCCGGCCGCCAAAGGGCGGGCTGACTTCGGCGATGTAGCGGGCGCTCACGACGGGGCTCCTTCACCCCCGGCTGGGGCAGCAGGGCTGAAGGGGTCTTGTTGGGCAACTGGCGCAGGCGGCGCCAACCGAGGCTGGGCCAACCGGCCCCGCAGCTGCGACGCCCACCCCGAGAGCGCCTCGGCAATGTCCAGCCCCGACTCGAGCGGGCCCCGCAGGGGCGCCCCTTCGGTCTGGGAGATGTCGTAAAGAGGGACGGGGCGGAGCGACACTCGCTCCTGCTCGTCGGCTGAGGTGTCGTCGTCCCTATTGCTGTCGGCAACCGTCCTGTACCTGCAAGTGGCGAGGGCCCAGATGGCCAGCTCTCCCCTGTTCACCACCCGCCTGAAATCCTCCTGCCAGTCACGGGCGCCGGCCACGAGCGTGGCGTCGGGGCGCTGTAGGAGGACGAGGGCGACGTTCCTGAGGCTGTCGCGCTGTTGCGGTCCGGGACCATCCGGCCCCGGCTCGGGCAGCTCGGCTAACACGCGCTCGGACACCGCGAGCATGGCCCGCAAGCGCCCCGGGCGGTCCATGTCAGCGAAGCTCACTGGGCCGGAAGGGCCTTGGGCTGGGACGGGCTGCTGGGGCAGCTCGACGTCCGCCTCGGCGTGCTGGGCCGGGGCCCACTGACCGCCGGCGGGTGTCCCGGCCGGCCTACGGGGTTGGCTGGCGCTCATGCTTGGTACGCCTCCTAGTTGGGGTGGTCGCAGAGCTGTCGGGCGCCGCGTTGTCGCTGCGCCTCTTGAGGGCTTGGTTGGACCTGTGCCGGCTCGGCTCGTACTGGTCAGAGCGGTGCTGACCAAGAAGGCTGGCTGAGCGAGCCCCAGGCGTCTTAGGCAAGACGCCAGGGGTAAGTGCCGTCTCGTCGGGCTCGATCCCGCGGTACACGCTGACCAGGCTCCCGGGCCCGACCCAGAGATCGTCGTTGTCCATGACAATGTGGTGGACATCCCAGCCACGCGAGATCGGGGCGAGATCGTGGGTACCGGCCGGGTGAAAAGAGACCTTCTCGATGGGGCTCGCCTTCCCATGGGCGACGATGAGCTCGCCGGGCTGGAGGTCGACCACCCGGCGCCACTCCAGGGCCTTGGCTGGGAACCCGCTCCACCCCAGGACCTTGGCAGTGGGACCGCGGCCCGCTTTGTCGGCACGGGGCCCGGGAGGGTTGAGATCGATGTCGGCCTCAGCATGTGGAGATGGGGCCCATTGGCCGCCGGCAGGCGTCCCGGCCGGCCTGCGCGGTTGGCCTGTGCTCATGGTTATGACTGGGACGGGTCTCCCCGCTTATGTCGCAAGCTCGTCAGTGAACGACGTAGGCCCCCGACAGGCCCAGCCTCTCTCTTTTCGGTCGACAGCCCGTGAAGTGCACGAGCGGCCACGGCTGGTGCGTCAATCGTGGCAGCGAGCTCGCTCACGAACTTTGCGCTGTTGGCGTTGTCTGCCAGCATTTCGGTAACGGTTGGTGAGGTAGGGAGTTCGACGTCCGCTTCGGCGTGCTGGGCCGGGGCCCACCGGCCGCCGGCAGGTGTCCCGGCCGGCTTTCTCGGTTGGTTAGCGCTCATGCCTATGACTGGGACGGCAGTCCCGGCTTATGTCGCAGGCGCCTGACAGGGTGGCTGATATGAAGGGCTAAACGCCCGGCCGGGGGCTTGTGGCGATAGAGCCGGTGGAGCACAACTCGTCCCGGAGGGCCATGAGGAGCCGGCCCAGTTGGTTGGCGCCTGCACCCTGACAACCACGCAGGCAACCGGTGCAGACGCCCCAAAAGGTGTCGTGCCAGTCATTGCCCTCGACGATCAAGGCGCCCCCGCTGCGGAGGAGGAGATCCTGGAGCGCTGCGTGCTGGAACTTCTGGCGGAGCAGGTGCTCCATGATCGACAATTTGGCCTGCTCCCAGTCCGGGCGCAAGGCCACCTTGCGCCCCAGTCGCTTGGCCTGGCCCGGGGTCGAGGCGGAACGAACAGCTCGCCGAGCCCCTGGGTCGAAGGTCTTGGCCGCCTGGAAAGCCTTCTCGACACAGTCGTAACTCTCCCCGTCCAGTTCGACAGCGGGGCCCTCGAAATTGGAGAACCCTGCCCAGGGGCCTGTGAAGCGGGCGATCGTGGCATCGGGCATGTTGTGCTCCTTTCGTTTTGGGCTACCGAAGCGCCTACCGAAGCGCCTATGCCGGCTGGCCCTGCTCAGACAGTGTCCTTCTCCGCCAGGAACATCTTCGCCCGCAGTTGGAGGACGGCCTTGGTGTGGATTTGGCAGGCGCGGCTCTCGGTCACGCCCAGCACCCGGCCTATCTCGGCCAGCGTGAGGCCCTCGTAGTAGGTCAGGACGAGCACGATCTTCTCACGGTCAGGCAACTGGTTGATGACCCCTGCCAGTACCCGCTTCATCTCCTCCACCTCGTAGACAGCCATCGGGCCGTCGTGAGGGTCGGCGATCGTGTCCCCGAGGGTCGTGGGCCTGCCCCGCTCCCCGCCGCCCTCTGATGTCACGGCCAGCACCTCGTCTAGGGGCACGACACCCAGGAAGGAGATCTGCGAGAACTGCGCTTGCAGCTCCTGTTCGGAGAGCCCCAGCTCGGCCGCCACCTCGTCGTCCGACGGCGGGCGCTGGAGCTGGGCCTCCAGTCCCGCGTACGCCGTCTCGATCGCCTTCGCTTTGGCCCGGACCGAACGCGGTACCCAGTCGGTGCGCCGCAGCTCGTCGATGATGGCGCCCTTGATCCGGGTGATGGCGTAGGTCTCGAACCTGACGGGCCTCTTGTCGTCGAACTTCTCGATGGCGTCGATCAGCCCGAAGATCCCGTAGCTCACGAGGTCGCCAAGCTCGACCGTGCTCGGGAGGCCCGCTGACACACGGCCCGCGATGTACTTGACGAGCGGCGAATAGCGCAGGATCAACTTGTTGCGCAGGTCCCACGCCCCCGTCTGTTTGTACTCGGCCCAGAGCTCATCCGACACCCCCGTCCGTTTGTGCTCCGAGGCCAGCTCACCTGTCCCTATCAGGCCGTTGGGCGTGCTTTGTCGTCGCGAGCTTGTAGGGCGTCGCGCTGCCACTGTGTTCGGGGCCGTCGGCTCAACCTATGCCGGCTGGCCAGCTTCATGTCGCAGGCGGGGTGGGACCGGGCGGCTTGCCGGCGGCTTTTTGCCGGTACATCGCCCGGTCGGCTGCGGCCAGCACGTCCTCCACCGACGCTGTGCTGGAGTTGAGGGGGCCACAACCGATGAGGCCGCTGTCGATAGTGGCTATGCCCACGCTCGCCGACAAGTGCAGCTTGCGGTGGGCACCCCCGTCCAGCTCGGTCGTGTCCAGCTCGATGCCCGAGACCACCCGCTCGAGGTCGGCCGCCACCTGGGCAGCCTCGTCGGGGCCGGCGTAGGGGAGGAGCACGCCGAACTTGTCGCCGCCCGAGCGGGCCAAGGTGTCGGTGCTGCGGAGCCTCCGGCTGAGCGCGTCGGCGACTGCCTTCAGGGCCCGGTCGCCTACGGTGTGCCCGTAGCGGTCGTTCACCTCCTTGAAGCCGTCGAGGTCGAGCATCACGACGGCGGAGCGTTCCCTGTAACGCTGGGCGCGGCTGAGCTGCTCGTCGAGATCAAGCTCGAAGCGCCGGCGGTTGTAGACGCCCGTGAGGGCGTCGTGGTCGGCCAGGTAACGCAGTTGTTCCCTGTAGGCGACAAGAGCGCTCACGTCGCGGGAGACGGTCGAGACGCCGACAATGTCACCGCTCTCGTCGCAGACCGGTGAGACCGTGAGCAGCACGTCGACGCGGCTACCGTCCTTGCGTACCCGGACGGTCTCGACATTGACTACTACGTGCTCACCCGACCTGGCCTGCTGGGCCAGGTCGTCCATGCCCGGGGGCACCAGCACCGACGCCGGCCTGCCCAGTATCTCCTCAACCGACCAGCCGTACAGGCGCTCGGCCGCCGGGTTCCAGACGACGACGACGCCCTCTGTCGTCTCCTCGATGATGGCGTCCCCGGAAGACTCCACGAGGGCGGCGAGGCGGGAAAGCCTGGCCTCGGCCACCTTGTGGCCCGAGATGTCGTGGACAGTGGCCAGTGTGAGAGCGCCGCCGTTGTCGTGGCCGGGCAGGGGGCTCAGCAGCACCTCGAGGGGGATCTCGCTGCCGTCTCCCCGCAGGCCGACGATGTCGAGGCCGACGCTGCTCGTACGCGGGCGGGGGGCGGTGGAGTACCACGCCCGCTGCTGGCGGTGCTGCTCGCGGTAACGCTCCGGCAGGAGCGCCTCCACCTCGATCCCAGCCAGCTCAGTGGGCTCATGGCCGAAGATGCGCCCGGCCGCTGTGTGCGCCATGACGATCCTGCCACTGGCGCCGACGAGCAGCATCCCCTCGGGCGACGACTCCCATAGCTCGTGCCAGAGCCGGACCTCTTGGTCGCTAGGCACTTGTTTGGGCACGCCGGGTTGTCCTCCCACCGAAGGTCAGCGTAGGGCTACGCTCGGTGGGCGTACGGGAACCGCTCCGGCTCCATGTGCACTTCGCCCAACAGCGTCGCCAACGCCTCCAGGCGACCTGGGCTCCTTTGGTCCATGAGCCACCTGACCGGGACGTACCTGCCTGCCAGCCGGCACCCGGATGTGCGCCCGAGCTTGGCCATGATGTCCTCGGTGCGGGGGCGTGAGTAGGCGGCCATGAGCACCGTGCGCAGCGACATGTCCCGCACCGGCCCGCCGTCGGGGCCCTCGGCGGAGCGGATGGCCTCGAGCGGGGTGACCACGCCGGTGGCGATGGCGTGCAGCCACTCGGCCCGGACGCGCCTGGCTGCCTGGCGGGCGGCCTCGACGTCCGAGATCGGGTTGGGAGGCGGGGTTGGGGTCATTGCCGAGAACGGGACTTGACGCCGGTAGGGGAGACGCCCCGCTTGTTGCCGATGGCTTCGGCGAGACGGCGGTGCTCGGCGCAGAACCCGCCGTAGGCCTCGTCGCCGCCGGTGGCCGGCGCCCGGCAACCGCTCGCCCGGCAAATGACCGGTGGCGCCTTGCGCTGCGCTTGCGGGCGGAATATACGTAGGGGGCTCACGCCGCACCGTCGCGGATCGATGCGCTGGCCGCCGTCGCCTGCGCTGTGGCCATCAACGAACGTGCGTGCTCGGGTGAGACCCACAGCTCCTGGGCAAGAGCGGGGATGTTGACGTCCTCGCCGGCCGCAACGGCGGTGAGCCACCGCTGCGCCACCGTGGCCAGGTCGTCACCGCCCTCGGAACGGCAGTGCTCGACGATGGAGCGGACGATCTCGGACGCCGTTAGCGCCGTCATGTCGAGACTGCGCAGATGTCGCTGCGCCGAGGGCCTGGCGCCAGGGTTGGTTACCCGGCCGGCCCTCGTCCCGGCGCCGTTGCTGCGGTGTCGTTGCACAGGTACAGACACTGCGGTATAGAACTCGAGCGCCCGGGCGGCACGGGCCGGGCCGAGGCGTTCTTTCGGGTGAGCCGCCTGGTACTCCTCGAGGACGCGGGTGATGTCCTCGGGCGAGATGGGCCTGTCGCGGGGGACGGAGAGCTGGGCCGCCACCCGGCGCACCCCCGCGCCGGCGGCGGGGTCCCCGAGATGGCGCTGCACGGCCTGGACGGAGGTGCAGCGGAGGCTGGTGGCGATGTAGCGCAGTGGGTCGACGTTGACGAAGGTGCCCGGCAGGAGGCAGCGCTCCAGTAGCCGGTCCGCCCGGCTGCGCTGTCCGTCCGGCCCGAGGACGATCTCGTCGGCCAATGCGTCGAGCACGGGGCCCGACAGCCAGTCGGCTTCGCCCTGCCAGGAGATATCGCTGCTGTGTGCCCGCTGTACGGGCATGTCGCAGCTACGGGACCGCTGCGCAGGCATGAAGAGCTCACCCTGCTCGACGAAGTCGAGGATCCGGGAGCGCGCCCGCCAGAGGTACTTCTTCACCATCGTCTCGAGCTCTGTGATGATCTCCCAGCGGGCCCGCCCGCCGTCTTCCGCGAGCCCGTCCAGCGCCGGCAGCACCCCGAGCGAGGCCGGGGCGATCGGGAACACTGAGGGGACTATGTCCTGGGGCATCCCGTCCGGGCCGGGCCTGGCGCCGGTGGGGGAACGCCCGGGACAAGAGGCCGGAGCATGACGGGGGCGGTTGTGCGAGGGGCTGCCCGAGGCGGTGTGCCCCGACGGGCTGGGGTGCAGGGACAGGGTGCCGGAGGTGTCCCAGCCGGCGCCTCGCGCCCGCCACGCCACCTCGATGTCGCCCTCGGCCGGGACCAGGACGACTGGGCCATCGTCGAAGGTTGGGCCGTCGTCGCTCATGTCTCCGGGCTGAGCGTCGCTGGTTTGGGCGTCGCCCTGCTGGGTGGCCCCTAGCCGCCGGTAGGTGAGCCTCACCGGGACCAGCCCGGCACCCTTGCGGCCCATGTCGACCTTGGGTGGGAGCCACACCCAGACGGGGAGCGCTGCCACACCGAAGTGCGCAGCCACGCCGGCCTGGTGTGGCTTGTCCTTGGCAAGGAGCCGCTCCCGCAGGGCAGCCGCAGCGTTGCCGGCCACCATGCGCCCGAGCCGCCAGCACAGAGCGGCGAGGTAATCGTTCGTCGCGGCCTTGTCGCACTGGCGTTGCTCCCACCTGCGGGGAAGCTGGGAGGTGATGTCACGGTTCACATCAGTCCCTATGCCGGCTGTCCCGGCTTATGTCGCAAGGCCTGCTCGGGGGGGTGGGGCGCCTACCGGTGATGTGACGAGGACTGACGCTGCCGGGCGGCCTTTGTGCCGCGGAAGCCCCCTGAGCCAGGGCTTGGCGACGGTCGCCGTCCCTCACCCGCTGGGCCCGTCCTGATTTTCGACCTGATGACGGAAAAACAGTCAGGAAGCCAGTGCGGCCAGCACTGCGTCCAGGGCCGCCAACCAGTCGGGAGCATCGGCCCAACCGCCGGTGGAGGTGGCCCGCTTGGTGCCCGCTTGGTCGGCTACGAGACTGGTCAGGGCCGCCCCGTAGCTGGAGGCGAAGCGCTCGACGGCAGCCATGTCAACAGCCGGCGGCGAGGAGAGCCGGTTGCCGATGATCACCCAGTGGGAGCCGGCCAGGGCTTCCTTGCGCGCCCCCCACCAGACCGCCAGGCGGGAGAAGCTGTCACGGCTGTCGTCGAACAGCCCGACCCCCCAAGCCCCTGGAGCGGTCAGTAGGGCCACAGCGTCGACCGGGGCCACCTGAGCCGGGTTGGGCCCGGCGCTCCCTCGGGTGCTGGAGTGCGTCGTCCCGACGTCCACGACGACGAGGTCCGCCACCTCGCGGGCGAGAGCAAGGACGCCGGTCATGGCCTGGGCCACCTTGGCCCGGGCGAACGGCGCCAGGAAGAGCCCGGCCGGGGCCCCGAGCACCGCGGCGAAGTGCGGGGTGGGCATACCTGGCGGCCTGACGGCCGCCAGTGCGCCAGGCATGGCCAGGGCAACGCTCGGGTCGTCCTGGATGGTCGCGTCGTAGAGCGTGGGGAGCTCCCCCTCCGGGGCCCAGAGCACCGGGCGGAGGCCGTCCCGCCCCGATGCGTCCACGACGATCACGCGTTCGAGGCCCAGGTTGGTAGCGGCCCGTTCGGCCAGGGCGACGGCGAAGGTCGTCACCCCCACCCCGCCCTTGGCGGCCAGGACCACGGCCATGGGGGCAAGGGCGCCCGGCGCCCTCCTCCGGGATGGCTGCCCCCCGGCCAGCCACAGGTCGTCGATGTCCTCGTCCAGGTTGGTGCGGGGCTGTGCCGCTGTGGGCCACGCTGTCGTGGGCCATTGGCGGGCTTCGTTGCCAACCCGGGGCCCGCTGGCCCGAGGAACGCTGGGCTGAGGCGCATTGACGGGCTGCTGAGCAGGCTCCCCACTTGCCTGGACGGCGCCCTGGCGGGGCGTGCCCCTATCGGGCTTGGGGGCCCTCGGCCGGCGCGCTGGCGATCTGCGCTCCGACGGTCGGTGCTCGGCCTCGCGTGCCGGCGCCGGCCGAGGGGCGGGGCCTTGCGGGGCGCCCCAGAGGTCCTCCATGATGTCGATGGGCTCGCCGGCAAGCTCTGGCGGGGGGTTGTGCGCCTGGGCGGCCCGGAGGCTCTCCGAGGGCTCGGGGGGTTCGCCGGCAGGCTCTGGCGGGCTCTCGGTGCCCCAGAGGTCCTCCATGACGCCCGGGGGCTCTACTGAGGCGTCGGGTGCCTGGGCGCCATCTAGCGGCTCTACGGGGCTATCAGGGGGCTCGAGTGGGGTATTGGTGCCCCAAAGGCTCTCCATGACGCCCGGGGGCTTGCTGGCTGGCTCTGGCGGGGCGCTGGGGCCCCAGAGGCTCTCCGGTGCACCTGGGAGCTCGGCGGGGCCCTCCAGCGGCTCCACGGGCTCGCTGGCTGGTCCTGGGGTGGCGCTGGGA
>DAHWQF010001209.1 GCA_027334785.1 Acidimicrobiaceae bacterium | reverse complement strand
GACCTGCCAGACCGGCGGCAAGGTGCTTGCCGACCGTAGGCTGTCCAGGTTGCTGAAGTGAGCTGGCCGAGGTCGCCCGAGTGAGCCGGCGCCCGAGCAGTAGCCCCAGTAGGCGCGCCCCCGGCAACGGCGGTGAACGCCCCCAAGGGGAGCCCCTCGTCGAAACAGGCGCTCCGCCCAGGGCGGATAACTCCCCAACCGCTGCCGAGGGGCCGGCACCTGGAGAGGGGCCGGTACCGTCAGAGGTCGTTCACCGGGGCATCAAGTGGCGCAGGCCCGAGCCGGGCCGCACCTACTGGTACAACGAGGGCTACCGGAGCTGGGTGCTCTGGTCGCCCGGTCAAGACGCGCCCCCCTTGCCGCCCGGCTGGGAGCCGCCGGCGGCCGGTCCCACAGTTCCCGTAGGAGGCCCCCCGCCTTCTCGCACTAGTGCCGGGACCCCTGAGCGTCCCGCCCGAGGCCGCCCGGCGCCCGCCACCCGCGCCGTGTCCCGTGAAGGCTCTGGGGACCACCC
>DAHWQF010001208.1 GCA_027334785.1 Acidimicrobiaceae bacterium | reverse complement strand
ACTGCGGGGTGCTGAGAAGGGCGAGGAGCTGGCCCAAGTCGATGCTCTCGGGGTGCTGACGGAAGTAGAGGAACTTCCAAAAGCATTGGGGGGCGGGGAGGGTGGCGTCGGTAGCCGTGGGGTCGAACACGTAGTGGAACCACTGTTGCGCCTCCGCGAAACGCTGGTTGCGCGACAGGTGCACGGCCACGGCCACAGGGATGTGGTACAGCAGTTCCCAGTTGTAGTTGGCGTAGGGCAGGCTGTAGTCCAGGTCGATGCCGGCCGGGTACGACGTAACGTCCACGTCGTCTGTCTCGACACTATACTCCGAACTGAAAAACGGGGTTGTCTGGCTCAAGAAATTGGGGTCCAGCATGGCGGCAACCTGGTCGCCGCTCGCGTTGTTGAGCCTCTGGATGAGCTGGCCGACCATCGGGTGGAAAAAGTTCTCGAAGTCGTAGGTGTAGTACGTGACCCAGTACCCATAGCCGTAGATGGACCCGTAGTCGGTCGCCCCGTTGTAGCGCTTGGC
>DAHWQF010001207.1 GCA_027334785.1 Acidimicrobiaceae bacterium | reverse complement strand
ACGGCTGGGTGGTGTACCCCAAGTACGAAAAAGCCAAGCACCAAACGTGCCTTGGCCACCTCCTGAGGAGAGCGAAGCACCTCTGCGAGGACCTCCCCCGCTGGGCAAGGCCGTTGCCAGAGGCGGCCAAGGCGCTCTTGAAAGACGCACTGGCAGCACGGGAGCTGGCGCCCGAGGAGCGCGTGAAGGCTGCCGCCGAGCTGGCCGAGCGGCTGGGGGCGCTCTGCCAGACCGAGACGAGCCACGAAGAAGTCCGCAAGTTCCTGGCCCACCTGGAGCGAGAAGCACCGGCCATGTTCACCTTCCTCTACGACGACCAAGTCGACGCGACGAACTGGCGGGCCGAGCAAGGCATCCGCCCGGCGGTCGTGAACCGCAAGGTCTGGGGCGGCAACCGCACCTGGCGAGGAGCCGCCACCCAGGGCCGGATCATGAGTGCGCTTCGGACCGCCACCCAGCAGGGCATCGACCCGATCGACTTCCTCATCCGGCTCGCCCGTGCACCCGATCCCGG
>DAHWQF010001206.1 GCA_027334785.1 Acidimicrobiaceae bacterium | reverse complement strand
AGGGCGACAATCTCGCCGCTTCTTACCTCGAAAGACACATCAGTGAAGGTCCCCTCCCTCGTCAAGCGCTCGACGCGCAGGACGACGTCGCCTGCGGTACCACCGCCCTCCTGCCGGCGCTGGACGACCTCCCGGCCGACCATCGCCCGCACGAGGTCGTCCGCGACGAGCCCCTCCACCGGACGCGAAAGGACGTCACGGCCATCGCGCATGACTGTCACCCGTTGGCAAATGCCAAACACCTCCTCCAGGCGATGAGAGATGAAAAGGACGGCCGCCCCGCCTGATCGGAGCGTATCGACCACCCGGAACAAGCGCTCGACCTCGTAGGCGGACAAGGCCGCGGTCGGTTCGTCCATCACGATGACCCTCGCTTCGAGCGACAGAGCCTTGGCGATCTCCACGACCTGTTGGTCCGCGATGGAAAGCCCCCGCGCGATGCGGAGAGGGTCCAGACGGACCCCGAGCGGTTCGAGCAGGTCCCGGACCCGGCGCTCCATGGCCCTACGGTCGAT
>DAHWQF010001205.1 GCA_027334785.1 Acidimicrobiaceae bacterium | reverse complement strand
AGGGCGACAATCTCGCCGCTTCTTACCTCGAAAGACACATCAGTGAAGGTCCCCTCCCTCGTCAAGCGCTCGACGCGGAGAACGACGTCCCCTACGGTACCGCCGCCCTCCTGCCGGCGCTGGACGACCTCCCGACCGACCATGGCCCGCACGAGGTCGTCCGCGACGAGCCCCTCCACGGGGCGCGAAAGGACGTCACGGCCATCGCGCATAACTGTCACCCGCTGACAGATGCCAAACACCTCCTCCAGGCGGTGAGAGATGAAAAGCACCGCCGCCCCGCCTGATCGGAGCGTGTCGACCACCCGGAACAAGCGCTCGACCTCGTAGGCGGACAAGGCCGCAGTCGGTTCGTCCATCACGATGACCCTGGCTTCGAGCGACAGAGCCTTGGCGATCTCCACGACCTGCTGGTCCGCGATGGAAAGGCCCCGCGCTATGCGGAGAGGGTCCAGACGGACCCCGAGCGGTTCGAGCAGGTCCCGGACCCGGCGCTCCATGGCCCTACGGTCGAT
>DAHWQF010001204.1 GCA_027334785.1 Acidimicrobiaceae bacterium | reverse complement strand
CACAGGAACCGTCCTCAGCAGGGACGCCGTCGAACACCGGCTCGCCCGCTATGTCGAGAAGGCTGCACACCGCTGTCCCAGCCTCTCCACGAAGCGCGTCACCGCCCACGTGCTCAGGCACACCTGTGCCATGCGCCTCCTCGAAGCCGGCGTCGACACCACCGTCATTGCACTGTGGTTAGGTCACGAGCAGGTCGAAACGACGGCCATGTACCTCCACGCCCACCTCGGCATCAAAGAGCGGGCGCTCGAACGGACGCGGCCGCCGTCGGTCAGTCCCGGTCGCTACCGACCCGCCGACTCCCTCCTCGCCTTCCTCGAGGCGCTGTGATTATGCCGACCTTTGCGGAACCGACCTGCTCAGCGGTGGTAAACGCGGTCGCATTATCGGCATTGTGCCGACGTCGGCACAATGCCGATTATGCCGACGTTCACGTTATGCCGATGTCGCCGAGAACACCCAGCGTGGTGGGGGTGGGTGGGCTCGCCAGGTCGGCATAATCACAGCGCATCGAG
>DAHWQF010001203.1 GCA_027334785.1 Acidimicrobiaceae bacterium | reverse complement strand
CGATCTCTCGCCCAGCAGGTCGCCTCCACCGAGGAGCGGGCCGTGACGGCGAACCGCGAACGCCAGCTCGCCGACGCTCGTCGCGAAGCGGCCGAGGCAGAGCGTGACGAGGCGATCGCCGCAGCGGCCGAGGCGGCCGAGGACGCCGAGCGGGCCGAGGCCCGCCTCGCAGAGCTGACCGAGGCGCTCGAAGCCGCCCGGGCCGAGAGTGACGAGCGCGCCGCTCGCCACCGGGACGAGCTCGCCGGCCTGGCCGAGCAGTTCGAGGCCGAGCGCGCCGAGCTCCGCGAACATGCCGCCGCCGACCTCGCGGCCGAGCGCGCCGGGGCCGAGGTGCACCTCGAGCAGCTACGGGCCGAGATGCGCGAGGCCCTCGGTGCCGAGCGCGCCGCCCGAGAGCGCGCCGAGGGGGCAGCTGGCGAGCTACGCGAGCAAGTCGCCGCCCTCGCCGCCGCGCACGCCGACGAGCTCGGTCGCCTGCGCGCCGAGGCCGAAGCGGCCCTCGAGGCCGCGCTC
>DAHWQF010001202.1 GCA_027334785.1 Acidimicrobiaceae bacterium | reverse complement strand
ACGACGGCCAGCGCAACGACCACGAGGCAGACGAGCGCCAAGAGAGGACGGCGGGCTGGCCCGAGCTTCACCTGGGCCTGAGGCCGAGCAGGCCACCCGGCGGTCCCAGCGCTCGGGCTGCCCCGGCGGTGCCAGCCTCCAAGAGTCGGGTGCGCACGCCAGGCCAGCCACTCTCGCGACCAGACCCCGCTCGCCACCGGCTCCCGCAGCTCTTGCGGGTGCACCGGGCCTTCGGTCGATCGGTCGAACTCTTCGTGGGTTGCCTCGAAGGGCACTGCCCTCGTTGCCCAGGGTGGCTGCCTCCTCGACTTCCCCGTCCAGGAGCCGCCGTCCCAGTAGCGCAACATCCTCGGGTCGTCAGGGTCCCTGTACCACCCGGGCCTCTCGCGAGAGTTAGTGGCCATCGCTCGACCTAAAACGTTGTGGCGGCCCGCAGCGCCGGGGGCAGGAGGTCAAGGCCAGCGAGGCCGCCGGCTAGGGCAAAAAGGGCTGCCGTGTCGCCCGAGAGCTTGGCTC
>DAHWQF010001201.1 GCA_027334785.1 Acidimicrobiaceae bacterium | reverse complement strand
GCCGGGTCGTAGCGGAACCCGGGCGTCCCCGTGCCGGGAGGAAGGTACGGACTCGGAACGGTCGTCGGAATCGGACCGTCGGTGACCTTCGCGTAGCCGCCGTAGATTGCCGTCACGTACGCCGGCTGGTCGATCAGCTCCTCCATGGCCTGGCGGAGGTAGAGCTGGCGGAACAGCACCCCGACGGTCGGGTTGTTGAAGTTGATCGGGATGAAGTTGACCGACCAGGAGTAGGTGGGCACCACCCGGTAGCCGAGGGCGGCGAGGCGGCTCTCGACGGCGAAGTCCTCCGGCGGGAGGTAGCCGTAGTCCACCTTGCCGGCGAGCAGCTCGTTCAGCTCTGCGGTCGGCGAGGTGAAGGGCTCCTCGACGAGGTGCGCGAGGTGGGGCTTTCGCCCGGGGTAGTCCGGGTTCGGGGAGAGCTCGAGGTAGCCGTCGGTCTGGTAGGCGCTGATCTCCCAGGGGCCGTCCACCACCTTCCAGAGCGGGTTCGTGGCGTAGGAGGCGTAGAGGCCG
>DAHWQF010001200.1 GCA_027334785.1 Acidimicrobiaceae bacterium | reverse complement strand
CTCGACCTCGGCGCCAGCCTCGTGGGCGCCCCCCGCCTCCTTCTCATGGACGAGCCCACAACCGGCCTCGACCCTCGGAGCCGGACCGAGCTCTGGGACGCGATAAGGGACCTCGTCGCCTCGGGGACCGAGGTCCTGCTCACCACCCAGTACCTCGACGAGGCCGACCAGCTCGCCGATCAGATCGCGGTCCTCGACCAGGGCCACATCGTGGCCGAGGGAACCCCCGACGACCTGAAACGCCGCATCCCCGGCGGTCACGTCCGACTGCACTTTTCCGATCCCCACCTGCTGTGCTCGGCGAGCGCGCTTCTCCCGGCGGCTGTGCCCGACGAGGACGAGCTCGTTCTCCGAGTTGCCAGCGATGACAGCGTCGACTCGCTGCGCGAGCTGCTGGACGAGCTGCATGAGGCCCGCATCGACGTGGCGCGCCTGTCGATCCACACCGCCGACCTCGACGACGTGTTCCTCGCCGTGACCGGCAGCCACCTCGCGCTCCGAGCAGGCGGGGACCATG
>DAHWQF010000011.1 GCA_027334785.1 Acidimicrobiaceae bacterium | reverse complement strand
CTTTTGCTCCTAAGCGTGGTCGTGGTCGGAGCCGAGGGGTGGGTGGCCGGCGTGGGCCGGCGCCGGCCAGGGCGTGTAGCTCGCGCGCCCAGGGGCTCGGTGGGCGGGGAGCCGCCCCGGCGAGCACTCGCGCCTGGCCATTTCTCGGCCCATCGGGGCCGCCATGGCGCCAAACGCGGGCGCCCCGACTTCATCGCTGCGACAGTCTGCGTGGCGCTCCTGGCCCCCACCTGGGCGGCTGATTTCCGGGACGCCAACGCCCGTTCAAGCGGCCCGTCCTGGCCGGTGGGGATAGCCCGAGCGGCGGAGCGGTGCGCCGGCTCGTCCTTGGGCAAGGAGGCCATACCGATAGACCCACGGGGCTGGACGGCTCTGGTCCCTTGCCGGCTCCTGCTGCGGTAGCCGCCGGCGCAACACCAGCAGAATGGTCAGCACATGGAGTCACCGGTAGGCTCGCCCGAATCGTGGCAGACCAACAGAGCGATCCCTTCGGCGTTTTGCAAGGCAAGTAGGCCGTCCTTGCCAACGTGGTGTGTTTGACCTGTCCATAGTTCCTCGTAGTCTCCCGCGGGCACCTGGACCACAAAGGGCTCCCCGTCCCGCTGCAGAGCGTCCGTGCTGAAAACGCCAATGGCATTACCGTTGTCACCCTCCACCCGCAGAGTGAAGGTGTTGGGACTGAGGGGCTTTATCGTACGCTGCAGCTTTGTCGTTGCCCGTGACAAGATGTAAGCGACCACTGGACCAGCTTCGACCAGCTCAACCGTGCTGCGAGCGAGTGCTCCGGGGCAGTAGGCCAGCGAACCGGCTCCCCATGCCCTGGTCCAAAGAAGAGGCCGTGACTCGTGCCGGAACGTGAGATCCCCGGCGCACGACCATGTCGGATCTTCGATCGCCACGTCACTGCGTACCCCGACCAGACGTCCAAGGTAACGCCCATGCAGGAACACCTCGCCCTCGCCAATACCGTGAGGGTGTGTCAGAAGGCCACGACCGTACAGCCCAACTTGTCCCGCTAACCCTGCAGGCCAGGGCACGTGGAGCCGGGCGTCCGGGTCAAAACGCCCGCTGGTACCGTCAATAAGCACGGTAGCGCCGCGGGCAGCTAGTTCCAGGAGGGTTTCGGCCGTATCGTCGCCCCAGGCAATGACGTCGCTACAAAGGACAAACTTCGGTGCCATCTCCAACAGGCCGGGAAGGGTAGCCAGGGCGGAGTGCACACCGAGGCGCTCAAGTGCGACAGCCAAAAGGGCAGAGCCTTGCATAGCAGTACCTGCGCCGCGCGGACCTTCACTGTTCGCCGCCGCAAGGGCCAGGGCTACTGCCTGAGAGCCCTCCGAGATGAACACGGCAGCCTCGGGCGGCGCAGGCTGCCAAGTACCGATGACCTTGTCCAACTGGCTCAGGGCCTTCCCGACCCGGGTTACGACCAGGGAACGCTCGGTCAGACAATCACCGTCGTCTAACAAGGCCCACTCCCCAGCCTCGAAATCCTGGTGCCGCGTATTGAAACACCAACCCGTCACGGACGAAGCGCCGGCCAGGAGCGGCGCCAAATACGAAGCAGCGACATCGCCTTCGCTAGCGCCAAGGGGCAATCTGCCAGCGTAATAGGTGTTGCCGGTCTGGATCTCGGTCACCTCGCATGAACGCTGGCCCTGCGTAGCCTGGACAAGGCTGAGGCCTACTACCGACAGAGCCCGGTGTGCATCCCTGGGAGCGAAGCTGAAATGCCAAGGAGCGTGAAAGCTGGCGCCGAGGACGTCGACCAGGCGAGACAGCTGCGCCAAGCGGTAACCGCCCGCAGCGTGGTTGGCGAGAAGCTCGGACGGGTTGATGCAGAGAGGGGTGACGGGATCGTACCGGCGCACGGTCTCGGCGATGAGGCGCAGGTCCTCTTCCAGTAAGATTGCCCTTAGTCGACACTCGTCCAACAGGGGGCCGAACGACTGCCATGGGTTGGCGCGGTGGGCGGGGTGAGCCAGCTCCTCGGGCAGCGGGGCTTCGTCGAAGGTGCTAAACCCGGTTCGCCAGCGACGGTTGAGCTCGGCAACGCTACCGTAACGCTCCTGAAGCAGTGCAACCCAAGTACGACGCGCTCGCTCCGGCCGGACAACTTGTTCGCCCGGATAAGCGAAAGAATAGTAAGGCTCGTTCCAAATGACCCATTGGCCGAGAGCGGGGTGCCCGGCATAGCGCGTCACGCACTTCTCCACGTAAGCAGTAACGGGTCCGGTCCAGTCGTCACTCAAGAGAGGAGTGTGGCTGTGGAGGACCGACGGCGTGCCCAACCACCATGGGCCCGAGTTTGCCGTGAGGGTGGCCTTGACCTTGAGCCCCGTTGTGGCTGCTTCGTCGAAGGCCTGGTCGAAGAGCGAGAAGTCCCATTGGTCAGGACGGTCCTGCACCCAGGGCCACATCAAGAAGACCCTGACCTGGCCAAAACCAACCTCGGTTGCGAGGCGGACGAGGTCCACCACACGCTCGGGGTTGTCATCCCTCTCCAGCCACAACTGGGTGCCCAGCCTGGCGTCCATGCCCAGATCGTACATCAAGTACTGCAGGGGTGTTTTTCAGAGCCTTGCCGTCCCCTGTCCCCTGACAGTCCTGAAACCACGGTACATGCCTTTGACAAAAGGAGGGCGGCGCCATGCAAGAGGAGCCGACTGAGACGTCTCTCAGTCTTGCGCAAGCCAGCCCGCGCGTCCGCGTTGTGCGCCTGGCCCGTAGCTCCCTAGCCAGGCACGAGCTTGCAGCGGACCCGGCGAGTGCAAGTGAGCTATAGCGTGCTAACGTTACCATCGCGCGCGACGAACGGCCGTGCCGTCGCATGAACGGGAGAGAGGGAGGGCCATGTGGGTACTGTCACCACGTTCTATGTACTGAACCACAGCCACACCGATATAGGCTTCACGGACCACCAGGACCTCGTCTTCCGTCAGCACGGAGAGTTCATCGACCAGGCGGTGGAGTTGTGCGAACGGACCGCCGGCTACCCGCCAGAGGCGCAGTACCGCTGGACCTGCGAGGTTACCGGGACGACCGAGCGGTATTTGGAGAGCGCCACACCGTCGCAGCTCGAAGCCTTTATGAAGTGGCACCGCAAGGGTCGCCTCGACGTGGGCGCGATGCAGTACAACTTCACCCCTCTGCTCGGTGTAGAGCAGATGTTCCGTAGCCTGGCCGCCGTCCGGCGCCTGCGCGAGCGATGGGGCATCGAGGTCACAACCGCCATGCAGTCCGACGTAAACGGCATCGCTTGGCTGTTCGCCGACCTCTTGCTCGACATGGGCATCGATTTCTTGTCCATGGCCATCAACCCGGTCCGCGGCGGCGTCCCGAAACCCTACCCGATGGCGTTTTGGTGGGAAGCACCGAGCGGGCGCCGGCTACTCGTCTGGAACGGCTTCCATTACCTGTTCGGCCGCAGCGTCCTGAAGCTCGGGGACTGGCGCTACGCCGAGAGGGAGATCACTTCTTGGGCCAAGAAGATGTCCTCGGAAAAAAGCTACCCTTTCGACTTTCTCTTCTTCCAGTCCACCCACCCTATGCGGGTGGACAACGGGCCACCCGACATAGAGGTCGCCGACTTCGTCCGCCGGTGGAACGAGCTCGGCGACGGCCCGCGCCTTCAGCTCGTCGCCCACCGCGAGTTTGCCGAAGTACTGCGCCGGCAAAATGTCGAGTTGCCGGTCATGCGGGGCGAGTGGATGGACTGGTGGTGCGACGGGGTAGCCTCGACTGCCTACGAGACAGCTGTGGCGCGCCAGGCACATGCCATCCTCGGCTCGGCGGAGGTACTGGCCAGCTGGGGCCGCCTCCGGGGCCGGCGCGATGGACCTTACTCCCGCCGCCTGGCTGCAGAGACATACGAGCTAGCCAGCCTCTACGACGAGCACACCTGGGGGGCTTACGCGAGCGTGGCTGCGCCGGACGACCCTTGGACCAAAGGACAGGAAAACGCCAAAGCCGGCTATGCCTTCCGGGCTTCGGCAACGGCTCATGACATGCTCGCGAGAGCCGCCGGCGACGTCGCCGGCTCGCTCGGTGACGGCGGTGCTCCTGGGCGGTTCAACCTGGGCGACCTCTCGCCCGAGGAGGCGTACCCGTTGGACGAGGAGCGAGGGCTCCTAGTCCTGAACACGCTCCCCTGGGCGAGGCGTGCGATCGTTGACGAACCTGGCCAACGCGGTGGCGCCGCCCCGGTAGGAGTCCTCGACATGTTCTTTCCTCCAGAAGTGCCGTGGGGAGGCGAGAAGCCTCCGTCTGCCCTCCTCTCCTGCGAGGGCGACGTCCCCGGCTGGGGTTACGCCTACCTACGCCAGCCGGTCCGACAGAGCCCGGAAGTCCGCGCTGGACAGGGTTGGGCGGAAAACGAGGCGTACAGGATCGAGCTCGACCCTGCGACGGGGGGCTTGGCCAGGTGGCTCGACAAGGAGTCAGGCCACGACTTAGCGGGCACCCACCGGGGCTGGTCGCTCGGTCAGTACGTCTACGAGCAGGTGCTCGACGGGGATGGACGAGAGGCGCTTTTCGCAGCGGACTTCTCCGCCAAGGACTTCGGCGCATGGCGCACAGACGCCCGGCTCAACTACAGCGGGCCGAACGAAGTCAGCGTCGGTGCCGGAGAGGCGGGGCGGGGCAGAGCCAGCGTGGCCGCCGAGATCTCGGGCCCTGGCGTCCGCTCGGGACGGTGCACGTTCACGCTGTGGCAAGGCAGCCGGCGTCTGGACGTCGAGTGGCTCATCGACAAGCTCGAGATCAAAGAGCCAGAGAGCGTGTTCTTCGCGTTCCCCTTCGCCCTCGAGCCGGCGAGGTTCATGGGCGATTTCAACGGCATCCCCTGCGAGCCCGACGTAGAGCAACTACCGGGGAGCGTGAAGAGCTGGTACCCCGTGCAGGGCTGGGTAGGGGTGGACGGCACAGACTACAGCGTGGCCCTCGTGCCCCTCGACGCGCCCCTTGTCCACCTCGGGTCTGTGCAGACGGGCCGTGTAGTGGAGCACCTTGACGCCACGAGCCCGGTCGTGATGTCGTGGGCTCTCAACAACCATTGGTTCGTCAATTTCAAGGCGGCCCAGGACGGGAGGTTACGGTTGCGCTACAGCCTGACCAGCATGTCAGGCCGTCTCGACCTCGAACAGGCCACCCGCTTTTCCGCCGAGGTGCGGACCCCTCCGATCGTGCTGCGCGACCGGCGCTCACCGGAGCGGCCCAGCGCCACGGTGCTTTCGGTCCTGGAAGGTGCCAGCGCAGTCGTCGGTTGCAAGGTCTCCGAAGACGGTGCGGGGGTCGTCGTGAGGATGGCCAACTACGACCTCCGGCCCCGGCTGGTGACGATCGAGGCGGTCCGCCAACCGTCCGGCGCGTGGGTACTTCTACCCGACGAGCGCAAGCAGGAGGCCCTCGCCCTCGCGGGTCCCAGGCTCACGGTCGAGGTCGCACCTCGCTGTACCAAAAGTGTCCTGCTCGAGTGGGCCGCCCCGTGAACTGGCCGAAGGGTAGCGTGGCGCTTGTCGCCGGCGGCTCCTCTGGCATAGGCCTGGCCTGTGCGAGACGGCTGACGGCCGCCGGCATGGCGGTCGTCCTTGGGGGCATAGACGCCCCAGAAGTGAGCGCCGCCGTCGGGCTCCTCAAGGGAGCCGGGGACGCCGTGGACGGGGTCGCCGGCGACCTGAGCGAGCCGGAGGGCGCGAGGCGCCTCGTGGAGACGGCGGCCAGCCGAGGTCCGCTCAGGGTGCTGGTCAACAGCGTCGGTATCCAGCGCTACGGCACGGTGGAGAGCACCGAGCTGAGCGATTGGGAAGCAGTGCTCAGGGTCAACGTAACCACTGCCTTCTTGCTCGCAAAGTTCGCCCTTCCGTACCTTCGTGGGTCGGGTGGCGGCGCCATCGTCAACGTCTCTTCCGTGCAGGCCTTCGCCACCCAGCCCAGCGTCGTCGCCTACAGCGCGAGCAAGGCAGCCTTGGTCGGCCTCACCCGCTCCCTAGCCGTCGACCACGCGCGCGACAACATCAGGGCCAACGTGGTCTGCCCCGCCTCGGTGGACACGCCCATGCTGCGTTCTTCGGCCAGGCTCTTCGCCGGGCCAGGACAGGACGACGAGCTGGTAGCGAAGTGGGGCTTCAAGCACCCTTTGGGGCGCGTCGCCCGAGCAGACGAGGTCGCCGAGGCAGTGTGGTTCCTGGCCAGCCCGGCCGCCTCTTTCGTGACCGGGGCAGAGCTCCGGGTCGACGGTGGCCTGCTCTCTACCATAGGCGTGGACCTGGAGGACGAGCCGTCACGACTTTCACCCGCGGAGGAGCGCCGTGGCAGCTGATGACGATAGGAGTGGGCCGCTGTGGCCGGCCACGTGGCCCTTGGGCAAGGCGCAGGCGCGGCCGCGGTGACGGCGTGAGGCGCCCCGAGCTGGCGGCGGCAGGAGCCCTGACTCTGTCCAACGCGCACGTCGAGGTGACGGTGCTGGCGGGCAAAGGTGCGGACATCTATTCGCTTGTCGACTTGCGCACCGGCGTCGACGTGTTGTGGAAAACGCCTTGGGGGCTGCGGCAGCCCGGCCTGTGGGGACGTGCCAGCTCCTCGCAGGAGCGCTGGCTCGAAGCCTACCCGGGCGGGTGGCAGCTGCTCCTGCCCAACGGGGGCGACGAGTGCGAAGAGCACGGCGCGACCTGGGGGTTCCACGGCGAGGCGGCGCTCGTCCGCTGGGAGGTGGCCGAGGTGGGCGCGACGTCGGCCACGCTCGAGACCGAGCTTTTTTCCGCCCCGTTGCACGTGACGCGCGAGTTCTTCCTGGACGGGCCGGTCCTGCGCCTGCACGAGGTGGTTCGCAACCTCTCTCCCAGCCAAGTAGAGGTGATGTGGTCGCACCACCCGGCCTTCGGCGCGCCCTTTGTCGACCAAGGGTGCCTGCTCTTTGCGGGTTGTAAGTCCGTCGTGGCAGACGACCGCGAACCCGGGACGTTCCTCGCTGCGGCGTCAGAGCACGACTGGCCCGTCGTCCAAGCCCGGGACGGCAAACCGGTCGACTTGGGCTTGCTCCCCGGCCCCGAGGACCGCCGTGCCGTGCTCGCCTACCTCAGCGGCTTCGGCTCGGGCTGGTTCGCTATCACCAACCCTCGTCTCAGGCTCGGCGTCGGCCTGCGCTGGCCCTTGGAGGTGTTCCCCTGCGCATGGTTGTGGCAGGAGGCCCACGCGAGCGCTGGCTGGCCCTGGTGGGGCCGGGCCTACGTGGTAGCGATCGAGCCGGCTTCGACTTTCCCCGGCCAGGGGCTGGCCAACGCCCGGGCCAAGGGCGGCCGCGGCGTCCTGCTCGCTGGCCACAGCGAAATGGGAGCGGTGGTCGAAGCAGTGCTCTTCGAGGCCACCGGTGCCGTCTCGGGCATCGAAGAGGGCGGCAAGGTGGCCCTGGGCGGGCCGGAGGGAGGTGGGGAGGATGTCGGCGCTTGACCCGTTGATGCCGATTTCTCGGTTCGAGGTACTGGCCGAGGGCCTCGACCACCCAGAGGGCGTGGCCTGGGGCCCCGACGGCCACGTCTACGCCGGTGGCGAGGCGGGCCAGTTGTACCGGGTGAGCATGGACGGCGAGGTCGAGCAGTTCGCCGGTACGGGTGGCTTCATCCTGGGCCTCTGCCTCGACGGGGAGGCCAACGTCTATGCCTGCGACAGCGCCAGGGGGGCCGTCGTGCGGGCCACTCCTTCGGGCGAGGTGAGCACGTACTTCGCCGGCGCCGGCGGGCGGCCACTGGTGAGCCCCAACTACCCGGTCTTCGACGCGGCCGGCAACCTCTACGTCTCGGAATCGGGCGAGTGGGGCCTGGGCAATGGGCGGCTGTGGGTGGTACGGCCCGGGGGGAAAGGAGAGGTCCTGCGCGACGACGTCGCGGCTTTCCCCAACGGCCTCGCGCTCGGCCCGGGAGGGCGGTACCTCTACGTGGTCGTCTCCACCCTGCCCGGGGTCGTGCGGGTACCGGTCGACGGAGGCCCGGTGGAGACGGTCGTGTCCTTCGAGCGCAAAGTGCCCGACGGGATCGCCTTCGACGCCGACGGCGCGCTGTACGTGTCTTGTTACAGCCCCGACGAGATCTGGCGCGTGGGCCATGCCGGCCGGGCCGAGCTTTTCGCCTCGGACTGGCAGCGCACAGTGCTGGCCGCGCCGACCAACGTGGCGTTCTGCGGGCCTGGCCTCTCCACGCTCGTCGTGGCCAGCCTCGGCCGCTGGCACCTCACCCGCACCGAGGTGGACGTGCCAGGCCAGCCCCTGCAGTACCCGAAACTGGGCCGGGCCAGGCCCCGAGAGGGCAGTTCGTGAGAGCCGTAAGGCTTAGGGCCCTCGACGCGGTCGAACTGGAGGATGTGCCCGAGCCTATAGCGGGGCTCGGCGAACTGGTCATCAGGGTTACGGCAGCCGGCGTGTGCGGGAGCGACCGCCATATGGTGAGCGGCGATTACCCCTCAACGCCGCCCGTGACCCTGGGCCACGAGGTCGAAGGGGTGGTCGTTGGAGGAGGCCCGGGGTCGTCATTGCCGATGGGCACCCGTGTTGCCATCGACCCCAACATCTCGTGCTTGCAGTGCCGCTACTGCCGAGCTGGGCTGTTCTCTCATTGCACGCAGTTGCACGCCATCGGCGTCGACCGCGACGGCGGGCTCGCCGAGATGTTGTCGGTGCCCGAGCGCCAAGCTTATGTTCTTCCGGCCTCTCTCCCCACGGGTTTTGGGGCACTATGCGAGCCCCTGGCCTGTTGCCTGAGGGCGATGGACCACGCCGGGGTGAAGCCGGGGGACTCCGTCGTCGTCCTCGGGGGCGGGGTGATCGGTCAGCTGCTGGCACAGCTCGCCCGGCTGGCCGGCGCGAGGGTGTTCCTGGCGACACGCCAACGGGAGAAACGAGATCTGGCGGAGTCCTTGGGCGCGGCCGCAACCGTCGACCCCGGGGCCGTAGGCTTCGTCGAGGCGGTCGCAGGGTTGTCCGGCCTTGCCCCGGGTGGCGTGGACGTGGCTCTCGAGGCTGCCGGGGTGGCGGAGACGTTCGCCCTTGCCATGGATGTGGTGCGCCGTGCCGGGACCGTCGTTGTGGTCGGCGCGGCGCCAAAGTCCGCCGTAGTGCACGTGAGACCGTTCGACATCTTCGAGCGAGAACTTCGGGTCCTCGGCTCGCACTTGAACCCTCTCACGCACGGGAGGGCGGTCGACCTGGCAGCTTCGGGACAGCTGGACCTCGCCCCGCTGATCACCCGGGCAGTGGGACTGAATGAAGCACCGGAGGTGCTGATGGGTGAGCCCAAACGTGGCGAGATAAAGGTACACGTAATACCGAGCTCATAATGAGGGAGGTCAAGGAGGGGTATGAGGTTATGCGAGCGGTGTTTCTCCCAGGGGACAGGCAGGTAGAACTTCGCTCGGTGCAGAGACCTGCCCCGGGCGACGAAGAAGTGCTGATCTCGTTGCGAGCAGCCGGCCTGTGCGGTAGCGACCTGCATATGCACTACCGGCCGGCCCGCGCACAGCGGCGTGGGCCTATCTTCGGCCTCGTTACCAACCCAGAGGTCGTCCCCGGCCACGAGGCCGCAGGGGTCGTGACCGAGTGCGGCCCGAGGGTCAGGGGCCTGAAGCCAGGGGACCGCGTGGCGGTTCACCACATGGCTGGGTGCGGGCACTGCACGGAGTGCCGGCGCGGATGGGACATAAACTGCCAGCAACGGTGGGGGGTTTACGGGCTCGACTTACCGGGCGCCATGCAGGACTACATGGTGGCGCGGGCCAGGGACTGTGTCAGGGTCCCGCCGAGCATCAGCTTGGACGAAGCATCCTATTACACCTGCGGTGGGGGGACTGGGTACATGGCGCTAAAGAGGGCCGGCCTCGGCATCGGCGACAGTGTCGCTGTCGTCGGTCTCGGGCCTGTCGGCCTCGCTGCCGCATCGTTCGCTCTCCAGTCGGGGGTGAAGGTGGTAGGGCTCGACCCCCTCGAGCGTCGACGGGGCTTCGCAGGACAGTTCGGTGCGATGGCTGTTTCCAACCCCAACGACGCTGACTGCATGACGCAAGTGCGCCGCGCCACCGGACACAAGGGTGCGAGCGTCGTCATAGAGACTTCGGGGACGGCGGCGGGGCGGCGGCTGGCTCTGGAAGTTTCCGCGCTCCGGGGGCGCGTCGTCTGCGTAGGCTTCGGTGATACAGACAACCTGATCGACCTGCAAGCAACGGTCATCCAAAAGCAACTGGACGTACGGGGGGCCTGGATGTTTTCCCTTCCCGACCTTCAGGACATGCTCGATGACATCAGCTCCCGTGGCATCTCCCTGCGGGCGCTGATCACTGGGAGATACGGGATCGAAGACGCTGCCAAGGCCTGGCAAGCGTTCGACCGGGGAGAACCGGGGAAGACGGTCCTCCATTGGGACGACGAGGTCCCCGGCGTACCGGCGTAGACAACGGGTAACCGCTTCAGGAAACAAATTCCTCGGCCACGACGAGCACTGGGACATCATTTCTCTGGTCGGCCCCAGCCGGCCCGCAGCATCAGCGCCCTCGTCTCGCCGGGCTTCAAGCCGACTATGGCACGGCCACGCCTCAAGGGCACCTCGACGATTTGCTCTTCGAACACGGTCCCTACGGTGGCGGACCTCACCTCCAGCCCGGGGAAAGCCACTTCGGCCGACACCTCCTCGGCTGCCAGGTTGTTCAGCCATAGCGCCAGTTGCTCCCCGTCCGCTGACGCAGTCGCCTGCAACAGCCTCACCTCGGCCCTGTCAATGGCGCACAGGCTGCCGGCCGCTCCGAGCGCGGGGGTGGTCGCAGTCGCAGGCACGAGCGTTGCCGACAACGGCGTTGTGACCTCGTCGGCCAGCCTGGTGCCGAGCGCGCAAGCACTCTGCGAAGGCGCGCCGGCCGAAGCGATCGCATAACGGAAGGTCATCTCGCCGCCCTGGACGCTCGGGAAGTTCGTGTCCCAGATGTTGTTGAGGGCCCAGGAGTACACCGTTGCCGGCTCAGGCTCCTCGAGGGGGAGGGTGCCAGGGAAAGGCGTGTAAGGGGAATGGATGTCCCCGAACTGAACCAAAGGCGCGTCGACGGTAGCCCAGGCGATCGCCCCGTCGCTTGTGTCGAAGCCAACCCAGTTGCGCACGGCCCTCATGTGACGGGGGCAGCCCGGCACACAAGGGGCGCTCGCCTGGACGCCTGCCCCAGGTAGCTCATAGGAGAGCTCTGCACTGGTGGCCGAAAAAGGAAACGCGAAAAAGACGCTCTGCTTGTCATGGGTCGGGAGCTTCCACAACCTGTTGGCGACCTCCACGCGGGGCACTTTGCCCCAGAGCGATACCGTCGTCAGCAACCGTGAGCAGCCCGGGGCAACGGTCTCGACCACTATGGTCTCGCCGAGCTCGGACTTGGTCTTCTCGAGGACTATCGAAGGACCGCCCAGAGAGCGGCCTGCCACGAGGTCCAGGCTGCGGCTGAAGACCCGGCCCGAGAGATGGTCCACGCGGCTCGCGGTCCCGTAGCGGTCGAACAAGTATGCGTTGAAGCCAAGCAGGGCGTGCTCGTTGACCAGCTCGCGCCCGGCCCGCAGGTCAAGGACCGAACCGATGCAACCCCGGTCAGCCGAAATGGCCACGTGGTAGTAATCGTTCGCTATTTCGCAGTTTATAGAAGCGGTCCTTGTGACCTCCTGCTCGGCAGGGCGCCCCTTTACCACGTTGAAGCGCGCGTACCCGAGCGCAGGCACGTCCTCGGCCAGGAAGGTGAGAAACCTGCCACCTGGCCGGTGGTCGGAATGGTGCTGAGGCGTGACAACCGTGGCGAGGGGCTTGGTGGCCCTTTCGTCTTCGACGACGACTTCGACTAGCGCAGGGACAACGCTAAAGGGCAAGAACACTTTTACGATATCGGTGCGCTCTGATGCAGTCGCGTTCAGGACGACGATGCTCGCCAGGCCATCCCCCCTTCCCACTCCGAGCGCCGCGCTGCGCGCTCCAGACGCGCTTAGCACCGATGCCGCCTCATTGGCATCGCGGGCAAAGGAGGCCTTGCGCTGCCATTGGACCTGGCCCGAGCCCCAACCTTCCTCCTCGTCGTCCCAGGGGTGGCGCGCACCCCAGGTGTGCTCGTCGAACAGGCCGGCGTCTTGGTAGAGCCCTTCCCGGCGGGCGAGAGGCTTGGGCGGAGATCCAGCCAAAACGTCGGCCAGAGCATGCAGGGTAGTCCCGAGCCGAGCTTTGCTTTGCGCCTGTCTCGCCCAGGAGACCATGCGGGCCGCAGACCCGAGACCGTCGGCCCACCAGTCAGCCCAGTCCCCGTGCCAGGAGGGGAGCGAAGGGCCGAGCTTTTCCTCCGCCGTGCGTAAGAAGCCCTCGTTCAGGTCCACGCGTAGGTGCGGGTAGGCCCAGCGTGCGTTCCAATCCCTCGCGACCTCGGAGACAGCCAGGGTCGGCGGTGCGTTGTCACCGTACCTGCCCTGGACGCGCAGGTGGAGCAGGTCGTGGGGGTAGGGGTCGCGCTTTACTTGCGCGGCCTCGGGCAGCCACGTGCCCGAGTCGAAGGGGTAGGGACGTTGTGCCAGGCCCAGGAGGTAATTGGGCAGGTGGGCTTCGGCGACCGAGCAGGACTCGGCCAGCCCCAAGATGTTGCCTTCCATGTAGGCGTTGCCGTGGAGGGTGTCGGTGTACCAGACGAGCAGCCGCTTGCCGCTCGGGGCGACCCAATAAAAGGGCCGTTCCAGCACTTCGCCGCCGATTAGGTAGGGTACCGACCGACCGGCATAATTGTGCGCCAGCGACAGGTACCGTACTCCGGCGTCCGAGAGCACCTCCACCAAGCCCGGCACCGCGCCGGGCACGTCGGTCTGCATGGCGCCGGTGATCCCGAGCCCCTGCTCGCTCCGTAGGTCGACAGCGAAGCGCGCCATCTCGTAGAGCTCCTCGACCGAGCAGGCCTCGGTGTGCAGGTTTAGGCTCAGGGCTCCTACGCTCACGCGACCAGCACGGATGGCGTCGAACATCCTTTGGCGGTCCCGCTCGTTGCGCTCCGCCAACCACACCTGCAGCGGCCAGTTCACTTCTATGTTCCAGCGGAACTGGGCGTCCTCGTTCCACGAAGCAGTCTGGTCGACGAGGTCGAGCACAGAGTCGAGGTACTGCAGGTGGTTGCGCACGACCACCTCTTGTGGGTCCGTATAGCCGACGTCCAGGTGGCTGTGGTGTACGAGGGACACGGCCCATTTCCGCTGGGGCCGTAGGGCGACCTCTCCTCGCCATAGGGTGTCCTCGTACTGGTTCGCCACCTTGAAGCCTCGGCCGTGCGGGGTCGTCACTTCATCGACGAAGACGTCTGCTACCAGCGCTCCTCCGAAGGGCAGGAAGTCCCATTTCGAGCTCGTGCCTTCACCCGCGTCTGCGGACACTGTGAGGTTGCCCGTGCCCCGAGCCCCCCCCGGCAACCGGAACCTAACGACCTGCTCCAACCCCCTTGGACCGTGCCGGAAGAGCGGTAGGCAGGCGACTTGGAGGGCCACGCCGCCCACGCTCCCCACTTCGGAAAACACCGCGTCTGCGAGCTGCCTTCGGAACTCCTCGATGTCCCTACGTCCCGAGGGTCCTTCGGGATCCTGGAAGACGCTGTTCAATAGGCGGACGGTCATTGGGTTCCCCTCTCTAAGGAGTCACGCTCGTTATTGCCTAGCAACATCTTGGCGCTCCAACGGCAGCGGAGCAAAAGCCGGACGCGCGCTCAAAACACCTCAGCCCCGCCTAGCCACGAGCGAAAGGCCCTCGGTAAAGAACCGGCGGAAGCCGAAGAAGAGCACCAGCATTGGCGAGGCAGCTATCAAAGCTCCGGCGAGTTGAATGGGCAGGCTCGAGCCGCCGTAGACGCCCATGAGGCTCGTCAGGCTGGCCATCACAGGACGCACCGAGGAAGACGAACTGAGCACTATCCCGAACAGAAGGTCGTTCCAGATCCAGGTGAACTGGAAGAGGAACAGTACGAGGCAGGCAGAGACCGACAGAGGTGCGTACACCGACCGCAGGACCCGCACCTCGGTGGCGCCCTCCACCAAGGCAGCCTCTCTCAGCTCACCCGGGACCGTCGTGTAGAAGCCCCGCAGTACGAGAGTGCAGAATGGCACCGAAATGGCGGTGTAGAACAAGATCAGCCCGAGACGCGAGTCGTAGAGGCCGACCGAGTTGTACATCTTGAACAACGGTACGATGTACATCTGCAGCGGGAAGACCGTCCCAGAGAATATCGCCAAGAAAATGATGAAGCCACCTCGGATCCGGAGGACCGAGATGGCGTAGGCAGCGAGGGAGGCTATCACAATGGAGGCTGCTGCTCCAACGACACCATATATGAGGCTGTTGATGAAGCCGGTCCCGAGCCCAGCGGCACTCCAAGCCGTGCCGATGTTCGACAGCAGGTCGAACTCCCTCGGTATGTCGTAAAAGGGGTGAGAGAAGAAGTCAGAGGAGGACTTGTCCGCGTTGCTGAGCGTCCACCAGATTGGTAGTACCCACAAAAGAGCAGCCACAGCCAAGCAAACGTAGGTGGTTGCCCCCTTCGCCCTGGTCGTCTTCATACCCTCACCTCCCGAAGGCTCCGGCGCAGGTACCCAACAGAAGCAACGAGCACGAAGATCGTGAGCACCACCGCTATGGCTGCGCCGTAGCCCATCTTGTAGTACTGGAACGACTGCTGGTAGGTCCAAACAGCGAACGTTGACGAGGAGCCGTAAGGCCCGCCCGCGGTCATGACCCAGATGAGGTTGAACGCCTGGAGCGCGTTCACGATACTTATCGCGATAATCACCCGTGTCATGGCGCTGAGTAAGGGCCATGTCATGTGCCTGAACATCTTCCAGCCGACTGCACCGTCCAAGCTTGCTGCCTCTAGGACCTGACGGTCGATGGTGTCGAGCCCGACGAAGAAGAGGAGCATGTCCACTCCCATGGTCTGCCAGGTGGAGGCCACGATCATCGAGTAGGTGTTGAGGGGGACATCGTTCAACCACTGGACCTGTGCCAGGGAGTGGAGGCCCAGAGCCTGGAAAAGCACAGAGAAGCCGCTCGTCCCGAGGAGGAAGCTCCAGATCACGCCCGTCGTCACAAAACCAATCGCGTACGGGAGGTAGAAAACCGTCTGGAAGATGGACTTGCCTCTGCGCTTGTGCACCGTGACGGCCGCTAGGAGGCCGAGCCCGACGGGTAGCACAATCATCGCGATTGCCCAGATCAAGGTGTTGTAGATGTTTGTCAGTAGTTCTGGGTCATTCAGCATGGCGTTGTAGTTGGCCAGGCCAACGAACTTGGCAGGGGTAAGACCGTTGGAGTTGGTGAAGCTGATCCAGACGGTCATTACGATCGAGTACCAGAACATGCCGACCACGAAGACGACAGCCGGCGCTACAAACAGGTACCCGCGGAGCCGACGACGCCGACGACGCATGCTCGCCCCGCGCATAGCGAAGCCCCTGGCACCAAGCCCAGTAGGTGCCTTGCTGACCGGCGCTGTTAGCGTGCTCATCCCGGGTAGTTCACTGTGTGGCAGCGGCGTACTGACGGCACGTGAGCTCCCCAGGCGTAGCTCCACGTGCGTGGCCCTTGGCACACGCGCAGGGCGCGACCATGTTGGGGACCTGGCCCCCTCCGGCCAGACCTGCGACCGAGGGGAGCCAGGTATCGCACAGAGCGAAACAGCCCGGACGCGTCGCGGGCCCTACTTCTTCACGCTGGACCAATAAGACGCTGCTATGTGCTGAAGTGACTGGAGGAAGGGTTTCAAGGAAAGAGTCGGGTTGAGAATGAACTTCGAAAGCTGCGTCGAGACCGGCACCGCTATCTGTGGCGGAGTGGCTTCCCAGTAGCGGTTGAGGAGGTGCACCTTGTTGGTCTTGATCTCGGTTCTCACCGCAATGGCGGTCGGGTCGGTTGTCTTTACGGAGCTCTCTGCGCTTGTGAAGGCCATCAATTTGTCCCAGACCACCTGCACAGCGGGCTTCATGAAGGTGTCCACCGACTTGATGGCCTCCTTCTTGTCGGCATTGTGGGCAGACACGACAACAGGGCCGGTCTCGAAGATCATGTTCCAGCCCACCTTGGGGTTGATCGGAGGCACGATGAAGGCCCCGAAATCTTTCCCGGGCACCATGCCGTCGTGGATCAGGGCGGCTTCGTCCCACGAACCCATTAGCAACATCGCGGCCTGGCCGCTGGCGAAGCGTGCACCGGTTTCAGTGTCGATGTTGGTAGGGGTAGCGAAGTAGCCGAGCTCGGCGACCTTGCGCCACTGCTCCATGGCCGTCACGACAGGCGCACTCGTATAGGAAATCTTGCCAGTGACGAGCTGTTCGTAGGCGGAGGGGTTGGTCTCGATAAGGAACTGCTCGAACCAGATGAAGCCGGCCCAGTCGTTCACGTAGTAGTCAAACGGTGTGACACCGTTGGCTTTCAGTACGGCGGCGTCGTGCATCAGTGCCGACCAGGTCATGGGGACGCTGAGGTGGTACTTGGCGAAGTCCTTCTTGTTGTAGTACATGACCCAGTCCGCGGTGTAGAGCGGAGCGCCGTAGTAATTGCCGTTGACCTTGTACGCGTTTTCGACGTCAGGGTTGAGCCCGTACTTGGCTTCCCAAACTTTGACCTCTGAAGTCAGGCTAGCCAGGGCGCCCGACTGTACAAGAGGCACAAGCTGCTGGCCTGACCACCACGTAAAGACGGGAGGAGCTTTGGAAGTCGTTGCTGCGGCACGCACCACCGCTTGGAAGGCCGTGGTGCTCGAATAGGGTTGTGCCTTCCAGCCAACGCCGTCGAGACTAGCAAGGTCTTTGCCAATCGCGTTGAAGCCCTTCGTCCAGGGCGCCTTGTCGTTTGACAGTGGGAGGTACGTGGTCGAGGTTGCGTCGTGAGGGGGAGAGAGGGCAGCTGCAGTGCCTGGTGCGGACGTGGTGCCAACGAGCGCTAGCAGGCTGGCTGTTGCTGCTGCCAGCACATATTTGCTTGGTCGAGTTTTCATATGACTCCTTTGGGCTCAGCGAATACGCTGATGTTTTCGGTTTGCCGGAAGCCCGTGATATTCAATCGCCTAGGGCCTGTCCTGATGACGCAGCCCGGGGTGCCTGGACGCGCCGGCCACTGTCCCGCGGGCTGCACTGAGGGTAGGTGGTAGCCAGATGTCTCCCAAGCGCCGCGCCCGATGCACGCGAAGCCCTCGGCGGCCCTCCCATAGTGGGCACTCCTAGGCATTCCATCCTCCTCGTCGCAAGGGGCAATCCCCCCTATGTCATCGTTAGCACGGCCGAAGTGGGACGTCAAGGCAACCTCTTCCCGCGTTCGAGATCAATCCACCAAGACAGCGTCGTTGGCAAGCTCACCTGCTTCGACCGGCTATCTTCAAGGGCCACTTGACGGGCTTCTACCCTCAGCGCTGGATGAAGGCTCGTGGACGGCCAAGGCGTGCTGCTAAACTTGCGATTAACGTCGCGTTTCCGCAGGTACGCCGAGATCGGCCTGAGGGCTTGAAATTGGTCGTCCCTTGGAGGCCGTCGAGGCCATCCATGGCCGAAAACAGCTGGCGCCCCGGCGTCGCCCGTCCGTGGGCGCCGCCGGGTTGCCGACAGGGCGGGTAGAGCAGTTTTTGGGCGCGAAGGAGCGAGGCTTGGCCCGTTGATGTGCTCGGAGGTGGGCAGCGCTCAGGTGACGAGGGCGGCACGGAGGCGGCAGAACGCCCGCTCCAGTGCCTTGGCCCATGCCCAACCAGGTGCGGTCGAGGTGGAGGCAGACCTGGCGGGCCGAGCTGGTGAGCTTGCTCGCCATGTGGGGGACCCAGTACCGGAAGGCATCGATCTTGCACGAGGCGATGGCCGGCTCGTCGGCAAAGCAGACGAGCTTGGACCAGCAGACGAGGTCGGCCGCAGTCATCGTCACCTCCAGCCAGCTTTTGTTCTCGGCCATCGTCTCCCAAGGGGAGTTGTTGAGCCCTCAGGCCTTGGACTGATGGAGCCGCAAAAGCGTCGCCGGCCTGCTCGGGCGGACCAGCCGGGGACACTTCGGCGAGGACAAAGCCGACGAACTGCTCGCGGCAACCGACGAGACGATCTCCTTGTGGGACGCCTCCGGCGGTCTCGACCCCGCTGAGCTGGCCGAGGGACATAGCCGCCAAAGTACGAGACCGGGCAGTCGACGCCGAACTGGCAGCCATAGACGAGCGGGCCGAGGCCCTCTACGCCCAGGCAGGCCCGACCGGCGCCGTCGCCTCCACTACCGGCCTCCACTACCGGCCTCGGCACGACCCTGGCCGCTGGCATCCTCGGGCGCAAGGCAACCTCAACCGCTTCGCCAACCTGCCGGTGTGCGGTCCTTCACCGAACTCGTCCCCAAGGCCGACCAGTCCGACCTCTCCGACTAGTCCCGTATTCCGCACCCTCTGATGACTGATGACGTTTCTCGCCCCGGGACTTGCCGTGCTGGCGGTCGCCTCAATGGCCCGGGGGGAGCACAGAGGGGATCCCGAGCGCGAAGAGAATGCGTTCTTGGGCCGTGGTGAGCGGGTCTGGTATGTACTCCAAGCCGCTGGTTGTACGTACTCTCTGGTAGCCGAGGCCGGCGAAAGCGGCGAAGACATTGGCAGCGGTCGGCCGGGCCGAGCGGCCTTCGGGGAGCAAGCCGGGCAGGACGCGCAAGGGGGCGATGCTGCGGCGTACCTCCGTCTCGACCAGCCCGTACACGAGCAGGGCAAAGGAGCAGACCTGGACGAGGGCGGCAGCCCTGCGGTTGGACTTCAAGAACACCGGGCGGACCGCGAGCGGGCCCTTCAAGAAGTGGTGGGCGCGCTCGGACAGGGCCTGGTCCTTGTAGAGGGCTAGCAACCGGTCGGCGCTGCAGCGAGCGGAGCCCATGTTCGTCACCAAGGCATAGAGCCCGTCCCTGGCCTCGGCGGCTTCGATGGCCGCCTGGTCGCGCCACCAGCGCAGTGCCACCGACCCATCGGCCCCCGTGGCCACGTCGGTGCGCAACAGGTCGCCAACGTGGCCGGCCGAGACCGCCCTGGCAGCCCGCCGGGCGACTTTCTCGGGGTCTTGGCGGGGGCGTTCCTCTAGCCCCGACGCGACCCTTGAAAGTGACGTCTCCGCTC
>DAHWQF010000119.1 GCA_027334785.1 Acidimicrobiaceae bacterium | reverse complement strand
GGCGCCGGCAGCGGGTTACTTGGCCCGTAGGTCAGGTTGGGCTGGTTTTCGACTTGCTGGTCAGGGTGGGCAGCGGGGTTGTCGGTCAAGAAGTACGCCACGCTGAGGCCGCCGGAGCCGATGCCGGTCAAGTCGGCCAGGGCGGCGGTGCCGGGCGGGTCGGCCGGGTCGGAAGCGGGAATGACGCCGGCGTCCTGCAGCAGGGCAGGAGCGAACGAAGGGTCGGAGCCGGCGGCCGTGGTGGCGCACGCCAGGGCCTGCTGCTGCTTTCGCAGGTTGCCGAGCACGGGGAGAAGGTTGTTGAGCAGGTCAGCGAGGGCTGTCGTGGCGTCGGTCGCCGCCTCCGTGCTGTAAGTGGCGAAAAGGCCCTTCAGGTTGAGAGCGGGGGAGTCGTAAGTGGCAAAAAACCCGTTCACCGTGGCCGCGTTGGCGCCTTGCAGCGCGGTGAGCCCAGCGGTCAGTGAGGCATCTCCGCTCGCCGCGGCCTGGAGGGCCGAGTACGTGGCCGGGTCGAGGTAGCCGGCAAAACTGAGCGTCTTGGCCAGGTTGTCGTAGCTCAGGTGGCCTTGTCCGGCGGAGAGCACCGCTGCCGGCAACGTGCTCTTTGTGTAGCCGAAGGGCGTAGAAGTCATGAAGGTCTGGTTGAGCAGGCCGAAGTACAACGTGGCGGCGGTGTTCCCCATCACCTGGGCCATGAGCGACTGGGCGGCCGGGGCGGTGAGGGTCCCGCTCACGCTGTACTGGCTGTCGATGGCCAGGAACGCCGCTCGCAAGGAACTGGCCAAGCCGGCGACGAGGTTGGGGGGCGGCGACGAGACGCCGCTCAGGTCGGTGCCCCAGAGGAGGTAGAGGGCCTGGACCGGCGCCAGGCCGGCATTGCTCATGGCCTGGGCACGCTGCGCGAGCACCACCAGGGGGGCCGACACGGGGTGGACATCGTCCAGGACAGGCAAGTTGAACGGGCCGGTGGCGGTGGCCTCGCTCATGGCCAGGGCCTCGAGCACGCTCAGCTGTAGGGCCCGGGCCAGCCAGGCGCGCTGGTAGATCGCCGTCAACGTGGCAATGCTCAAATCGGTGGTGCCGTCGTAGCCGAGCCCGAGGGTGAGGCCGCCGACGGTCGTGGTCCCGGTGATCAGCGTGAACTCGGCGCTGGTCAGGTTGAGCGCCGCGCAGATCGCCATCTGGTGGTCGAGAAGCAGGGGCGCCGGGATTTGCGCGAACAGCTCGCCGCTCGGGCTGGGCTGGAACACCGTGTCGATGGCGAGCACCGTCGGGTTGAGGAACATCTGCGCGTACAGCGAGCCCGCCGCGTCCGTCGGGATGGGCCCCCAGCAGCTGAGCAGAGAGGTGATGTCGCCGGGACCGAGCGCGAGCAGGTCACTCGCCAGGTACGCCAGGCCGACCAGAGGCAAAAGGCTGAGGAAGTCTTGGTCCAACTGCGCCGGTGTGGTGGCGGTGGGGGAGGCCGCCAAGAGCGTGGAGATCATTTCGTCCGTCTGCCGGACCGAAAGCCCCAACTCTTGCCAGAGGCGCGTGAAGCGCGCCAGCCGCAGGAAGTCCGCGTCCTCCAAGGCGCTCCCGTCGAAATGTTGCAGCACCATCTTCGTGGTGTCGCAGGGCGTGCCGCCCACGTCGATCACGACAAGACTGGCTATGGCGTCGTAGTTGGCCTTCAGCCACGCTCCTGGCCCGCCCGGCCCATAGGGCGTCGTGTCAAGGTGCGGGGGCAGTTGGCCCTGGAGCTGGGCGGCGTTGATGGTGCCGTTCTCCCAGCCCTGTACGGTGCTGAAGGGCAAGTTCAGCGCTTGCAGCGCCGGGACGAGGGCGCTGGCGGGGTTTACGAAACGGGTTTGCAGCAATGAGACGACGTCGCCGTAGGGCGTTCCCGTAAGCCTTGAGTACTCCTGGAGAACCGAAATGGAGGCGATGGCTGCGCCGTCCGAAGTCGATGGCGGCAGGCCGTAGATCGCTGCCAAGGAGATGGAACTGTCGGTGAGGAGGCGGTACTCGAGGCGGGACAACCCGAGGCGCTCGGCCAGGACGTCGCGCCAACCATAGGCGCTCGGCTGAGCAGGGTTCGGCGTCTCGAGGTCCTCTGTTGTGCGCAGGGCGGCCATGACGCTGTAGAGGGAGACGCCGAGGCTGGTCATGTGGCGGCGCAGTCGCTCGAGGTCGCGGTAAAACGGCAGTGGGGCGGGCGACCACTGGCTGCGCAGGATGTCGTAAGCGTTTTGGGCCACCGGGTTGGCGTCGTTCTGGGGCGCAGCCACGAGTTCCGCCGAGGAGACCGTCCCGTCGTCGTTGTAGCCCTGGAACCCAGCAAGGCTCTCGCTATTTGGCGCCGGGGTGCCAACGTAGTACTCGAGGGTCTCGTTGACGAGGTCGAGATAAGGCAAGGCGGTGTTGGTGTTTTCGCACGTGAGCTGGAGGGCGGCGATGTCCGGGCGCCGGCCGAGGAGCACGCTCTGTGGATTTTGGAACCCCGCGCTGGGAGCGGTGTTGTTGATGTAGTCGAGCAGGTCCACCAGGTAAGCGGCAGGGCTCGTGATCGACATGCAGTCCGAGCACTGGCAGTAGTCGAGGTTGCCGAAGAGAGCTTCCAGGGTCGCCTGGGCCGCCGTCGGTTGAGTCACCACCTTCGAGTCGAAAGAGGTCACCTTGGAGTCGAAAGAGGTCACAACGCTGCCGAAGCTGCTCGAACCGAGCGAGGGCGCCGCTTTGGCTGCGAGATAGGACAGGGCGACGTGAGTCGTGGCGGCGTTGATCGACACGGCGCGGCTGTAGATCGACTCGGCTGTGGCCGTTCCTCCAAGACCCGACGAATACGACTCGACAAATGCCGTCTGGCCCAGCTGGGTGATGGCATAGGCGGACGTGACCCCGGCGGACAGCAGCACGCCGAGGGTGGCCGTGTCCGGCGTCACCTGGTAGACACGCTGGACCGCCTGGACCTGGGCGACCACGTCGGCGGGGGCGGAGGTGCCGGTGCGCGAGAGGAACTGGCTTAGTGGTTCGTCGCCGATGTCGAACCCCGCCTGGTTGGCCATGAGCCACTGCCCGGCGCCGGACGAACGCACCGTGGCGCCGAGGCCCCCCTTCTCGGCCAACTGGGCCACGGTCGCCGTTGGGAAGCTCACGCGCACGTGCGCAGCCAGCATCTCGGCGTACTTTGCCCGCTGGTCGGCCAGGGTGGCCCCCGGAACCTCCTTGGGCGGCGTGATATTGGCCAACAGCGGCGTCCACGCCGCCGCATCGTAATAACCGAGGGTGACGAGGTCGAGCGGGGAAGTGATCGCCGTGGTCGGGTGCGCTGCGTACAGCGCTTCGAGCAGTGGCGCGTGGTTCACGGTGAGGTATGCGAGCTGGCCGAGGAGGCGGAGCTGGCTTGCTGTGGCGGCGCCAAATTCCCGGTCGGCCTCGGCCCACAGCGCCTCGGTGTTGCCCTGCGCTCGCACCAGCAGATTGGCGAACGTCTGGTGCCTGGTGGCATCAGTGCCGAGCGCCACCTGGAGGAGCTCGCCGAGGGTCGAGGGGCCGGCGAGCGGCGGCGCGCTTAGGGCGGTGGCGGCCGCCACCCTGAGGAAGGCCCCTTTCAGCTGAGCGCTCTGCTCCCCGACGGAAGCAGGCACGATCCCCTGGGCTGCGGCCTTTTGCCAGGCGGCCTCGACGAGGCCGGCGCTGGTGCGGTACAGCTTGTCTGGCGTGGTGGGTAGCCCGGCCCGGAACAGGGCGTAGAAACAGGCCGGCGTCAGGGCCGGCTCGAGCCTGACCGGAGCTGGCAACACCGGTACCGGGGGGGCTGGCGCCACACTGCCCGACGCGGCGGCGGCGACGCTGCCCGGCGAGGCGGTGGCGAAGGTGGCAGGCGGCTGGAGCACGGCGGCAGCGGACTGAGAAAGGGTGACAGCCATGCTCGCCATGGCGACGGCGCGGGCGTCCCAGCCCGACTTGTTGGCCAGGTAGGTGATGTCCTGGCGCTGGCCGTTCTCCTGGAGCTCGGTGAGCGCCCCAGTGTAGAGCGCTCCGATGGCCGTGCTGAGGACCTCGAACTCGCTCGGTAGCGCCACGCTGGCCGGCAGGGCGATGTCTAGCACCTCGGTAACGGAGGCGTTGTACGCCACCTGGGAGCTGGCGACAACGGTGCCGTCCACCAGCACCTGAGCCTGCAGGTCGGGCGCGCTCTTCCGCCTCGCGGCTAGCGCCCGCAGCGCGATCTCAGCCGACAGCGAGTAGCGGCCCTCGGCTTCCGTCTGCCCGCTGGCCAGCACGACGTCCCCACCGACGTTCTTGTCGACCAGCTGTACCGTGAGCCCAGCAGACACGGGCCGGGTGGTGCTGTACGTCCTCCCCGAAGCCGTGTAGGTGACGACAGGGTTGAATGTGGCACTGGGTGTCGAGCCCGCGTTGGTGGCCGGGAGGGCGCCGGCTTCCCCATCCGGGTTCCGCCCCGGCCCTCCAGCTTCAGTGGTCATACCCTGCGGCTCCTTTCTTGGTGGCGGGCCGTTGTGGTGCTGCCCGGCGAACCCTCACGCTCGGTGTCCACACGACCGCAGCCTCGCGCGGTGGCGATGGCGCCACCATCGGGGGGTCTCCTCATTTATTGCGGTAAGCTTCCCTAGGCATAAGACCGCCAGATGGCACCGTCGTCGTCAGCCTGGCACCTGCCACCGGTGCGGGTTGCCTGCCACAGCGCCCACGGGGCCGATGGGGCCGGGAGAGGGATCCAGGCCGCTCCTTGGGGTTGTCCGAACGATGAAGCTCTTCGAGCGGGACCTGCCCCTGGCGAACCTCGAGTGCGCGTTCGGGCGCACGGCGGGGGGCGACGCCAGCGTCGTGTTCGTGGTGGGAGAGCCCGGTCTTGGCAAGACCACGCTCCTCGCCGAGTCCTGCGCCAGGGCTTCGAGCTTCCACGTTATGAAGGCGACGTGTTCCGAGCTCGAACAGTCCATCCCCTTCGGGCTGCTCGACCGCCTGCTCGATGACCTGGCCACGGGAGCCGGCGAACCCGTTGCGCCGAGGCCGTCTGCCTCAGCCGAGCCGCGCCTTAGGCGCTACGCCCGTACCCTCGGCTGGCTGCGCCATGGTGCACCCAAGCCTCTCCTACTTGCGGTCGATGACCTCCACTGGGCTGACCCCGACTCGGTCGACCTCCTGATGCTGCTCTGTCGGCGTCTGGCGGGGCTCTCTGTGGCGGTTGCGGCGACTACCCGGCCCTGGCCGTCGTTGGCGCTCGAGCGGGCACGGTCGCTCGTGCACGACAGCCTTGCCTCCCTGGAACGACTCCGGCCCCTGTCACTTGCCGCGAGCAGGGCGCTCCTGGAGCAGCGCTCGGGGGCGACGCTGCCTGACGACTTCGCCGAAGGCGCCCACCGGGCCTGCGCCGGCAACCCCTTGCTTCTCACTGGGGTGGTGGAAGCCAGGCTGGCAGGAGAGGACCTGCTTGGCACGTCCGCCGCTCCGCTCGCAGAGCGCGTGTTTTTACCTCGCTTTGCCGGGGTCGGGACGCGGGCACTGCGCTGGGCCCGGGCCGCCAGCGTGCTCGGGAGCCGTTTCCGCCCCGACCTGGCAGGCCGGCTATCCGGGCAACCCTGGCCGGGGGCCTCGGAGGCGTTCGAGGCGCTACGACTGGCCGGCCTTGTACGAGCGTTGCCGGGCGGAAACGCCGAGTTCGTACATCCGCTCTTCCGCCAGGCCCTTTACGACGACCTGGCCTTGCCGGTGCGCCATGACCTCCATGCCCGCGCCCTGTTCGCCCTTTTGGAGGAGGGTGCCCCGCCAGCCGAAGCTGCTCCCCACGCGCTGGCCAGCGAGGTGAAAGGTGACCCCCGGACGGTCGCGGTGCTGGTAGCGGCGGGCCGCCAAGCCCTGGCTGTGGGGGCGTCCGCCACTGCCGTCGAGCACCTGGGGGCCGCCCTACGCGCTGCGGGCGGCAACGCACCGCCCTCCCTCCGCTTGCAGCTCGCCGAGGCCTACCTGCTTACTGGCAGGATCTCTTCAGCCGAGGAGGCGGTTCGCCCGCTGCTCGACCAAGAAGGCCTCAGTCACGCCGACAGGGTGGCAGCGAGCAGGCTCCAGGCTCGGCTACTCCTGGCGTCGGCACGCTACCCGGAAGCCAAGCGCCGGTTCGAAGAGGCAAGCGCGCTCGCCGCGGCCTCAGATACTGCCCTGGCAGCAGAGGTCCTTCTCGACGGCGCCTTCGTGGGCCACCTGTTCGAAGGGCCCCTGGAGGCTCGGCGCACGGTGCGGCGCGCGCTTTGTTTGCTAGAAGAGTCGGGCCCGAAGACCGAGGCGCTCCGGCGGACGGCGCTCAACGCTGATGCCCAGCTCGCGTGCTTGGGCGGAGACCCTTCGAAGCTGGACGAGATCGCCGTGGCCGCATATGCCGAAATGGCACAGGAGCATCGCGCCTACGGGTGGAGCTGGGACGTCGTGTTTGCTTACTTCAACCTTGCGAAGCTCTTCGAACGCTTTGACGAGTGCGCGAGCATGGCCGCTACTCTCATTGAGGCCGCCGGGCGCCATGGTGCCACCCTCACCCATCAATCCTTGACGCTCAGCTACGCCGATACCCTATGGCGCCTCGGGAGGCTCCAGGAATCGAGCAGGGCACTTGGCGAAGCGGCCCAACTAGCCGACTTGGTGCCGTCGGTCGCTCCCCGGATCTGGGTGGGCTTGGCCCATGTCTGTTACGAAGAGGGCAAGCCCGCCGAAGGTGCCAAATGGGCCGCCCAGGCGGAAGCGGCCCTCGTTCGTGCCGGGGAGTACCCGTACCTCGCCCTGTGGCTCTCGCTTTTCAGGTGCCGCCGCCTCCTGGGGGCAGGTCGCGCTAGGGAGGCAGCACAAGCAGCTGAGGACGCCTTCTCCACGGCCACCCGTTCAGGGATGCTCGAGCCCTGCCTTGTTCCCTGGCATGGTGCCGCCATCGAGGCCCATTTGGCGGCAGGTCGCCCGGACGAGGCGGCCCGCCTCGTCGCCTTCTTGGACGACGTCTGCCGTCCGCTGCCCTGCCACGCGCCCCGCGCGGTGGCGGCCGCCGGGCGCGCTGTCATGGCCTGGCGGGTCGGCGACCTCGGTGTGGCTGAGCGCAATTTCCAAGAAGCTTTGGCCCATCACTCGTTGGTGCCGATGCCGTTAGCCGAAGCCGAAACACTGCTCGCGTACGGGCGCTTCCTCCGCTGCAGCGGCCAACTCGGCCGAGCCCGTGGTATCCTCCACCGCGCCATGGTTGTGCTCGAGCCGACGGGAGCGGGGCGCTTGCAGGCGCTCGTACGCGAAGAACTGGCGGCCGCGGGCGGCCGGGGCCGCCGTCTGCGGCCGGCCGGCGAGCTGACAGAAAAGGAGAGCGAGGTGGCCCAGTTGGCGGCGCAAGGGCTCACCAACGCTCAGATTGCGCGGCTATTGTTCCTCTCGGCCAAGACGGTCGACAACCACTTGTCGCGCGTTTACGCGAAGCTCAGCATCAGCTCACGACGAGAGCTGATGCTCGGCATCGGCACCATTCGTACTAGGTGAGCGGAGAGGCACTTGTGGGCGTACCAACTGTTGAGGCCTGGCATTGTAGAGCGGGTTGTTGCACCCGGCAGTTCGCCCGCCCTCGTTGACGGCCAGGTCCGCCTCCGTTTCCTTGCCGCCGGCCTGTGCGGCAGCGACATGCCGCGCTTCATGGGCATTGCCGGCCCTCGTTACGACGGAGGGTACGGCACCGCGCCCGTACACGAGATCGTCGGTGAGGTAGTCGAGACAGCTAGCCCTGAACTGGGGCTCGGCCAACGAGTGGTGGGCAGCCTGGGCCGCGATGCCGGGTTGGCGGAATTCGTGGTGGCGTTGGCGTCAAAGCTCATCCCGGTGCCGGAGGAGCTAAATGACGTCGACGCAGTTACGATCCAGTCTCTGGCCACCGTGCTGCGCGCCGTGGCGAAGTTCCCAGGCACCAAGGGGCTGCGGGCCGCGGTGCTCGGGGCCGGTCCCATCGGTTTAGCGTTCTGCCACGTCTTGAGGCGCCGCGGGGTAGCTCACATCAGTGCTGTTGACCCCATCGAGCGCGAGGAGGAGGCTAAGGCCTTCGGGGCAGACGGGTTCCACCGTATGTCGAGCACCGACTGGCTCGGGGTACTAAAGCCAGAGGACCGACCCCAAGTCGTCGTGGAAGCCGTGGGCCACCAGCAGGCGACGGTCGGCGATGCGATCTACGGTGTCGACCAACATGGCTTCGTCTTTGGCTTCGGGGAACCGGACGACGCCGAGTACACCATCCCATACGAGCAGATCTACCTGAAGGACGTGACGCTTGCCTCAGGCTGCACCATCGGAGAGTGGCCCCAAGTGCTGACCGAAGCCGCTGGGTACCTGTTGCGACATCGCGCTGATTTCGCCTCCTACATTTCCCATGTCATACCGGTAGGCGACGCGCAACGGGCCTATTCGCTGTACGCACGGCCTCAAGTCGGCCGTATAAAGGTCGTGATCGTGCCCTAGCCAGGCCGCAGGGCCTTCGCCCGCGCGCACCGCTGAGCCGTAGAGCGGGACCGCTCCCTTCCCGAGCCGCTAGCTTTTCGCTGTAAGAGCTTCGAGCTGCCGGAGGCCTGTCGCGTCGAAGAGGCTGAAGTCCCTGGTGACCAAGCCGTCCTCGATCCTGAAGTGAGCCGCGGTCAGTACCCGGACGCGCTTGTTGCTGGGCGCTACCCCCAGGTACTCCCCTTTGTGGGTGGCGTCGAACACCCACTCGACCGCGAGCTGGGGTGGGTCGATGAAGAGGTTCTTCACGCTCACCTCTACGTCAGGGAACGCCCCGAACCAGTAGCTG
>DAHWQF010001199.1 GCA_027334785.1 Acidimicrobiaceae bacterium | reverse complement strand
TCGCCAACCAGAAGCAGACCGAGCTGCGCCTCAACCGCGCCATGCAGGATCTGGAAAAGATCAACAACTCGACCCGCCAGGCGCTGGCCATGGCCAACGACGCGGCCAGGCGGGGGGACGTGGCCAAGGCGACGGAGTACAACCAGACCGCCGAAGCCTTCGCCAACCGCCTGATAGCCACCGAGAAGAGCGTCGAGGACCTAAAGACGATGCACCTGCAGGCCACCCAGGCCGCCCAGCAGGCCAAGGCGGCCGTCCAGCAAAACGCGGCGGCCCTGCAGCAGAAACTGGCCGAGCGCCAAAAGCTGCTCTCCCAGCTGGACCAGGCCCGGATGCAGGAGCAGCTCAACGCGGCCATGGCCAACCTGGGCCAGACCGTCGACCAGGACGTGCCCACCCTCGACGACGTCCGGGCCAAGATAGAGACCCAGTACGCGAAGGCGCTCGGGATGGCGGAGGTGGCGGGCCAGACGGTCGAGGCGCGCATGCTGGAGATCGAGCAAGCCGGCGTCTACTC
>DAHWQF010001198.1 GCA_027334785.1 Acidimicrobiaceae bacterium | reverse complement strand
CAGCCGCTCCCCGCAGTCTGAGCGTTCGGCTCTCCCGCGCCGCCGGAGTCCCTGCCGAGGCTCCGGAGGGCGTTGAGGTTCATGGAAAATTAGTTGACCTCTGCACACAGAGGAGCCCTGACGCCCGACGGCCATGAGTCAAAGTTGGACTTCTCCACATAGATAGCCTTTCGGGTCGCCGACGACGTGTTTGCGGTGCATGTCCTCGCACATGCTTGTGGTGATGACGACGGCTCTAGGTACCTTCCTGCTGGCACCGGCTCTGGCGGCGGGCGCTAGGGCACTGAGCAGGACGGCTAGTATTGGGACGCTGTTCCTCAACCGTTCTTTCTTTCTGCGTCTAGGACGCGTCTAGAACTGCTGTCGTCTGGTGTTGCTCCGTGACCAAGGGCAGACCCTAGCACCATGCCTGACCTGCACTCCTGTTGCTTACAGTTGTGCAATTAGATTTTGGCAAGGCTTCGAAGACAAGTCGTGACGGCAACGCTCTAAGCTCGCCCGGCCGGCGCGCTCAACT
>DAHWQF010001197.1 GCA_027334785.1 Acidimicrobiaceae bacterium | reverse complement strand
ACGGCTTGGCTTGCCAAATGGTGGCGGCGGGTGTCCCAGTCCCCCAGATCGGTGCCGTGCTGCGGCACAGGAGCGTCATCTCGACGGCCAACTACGCCCGCGTTGACATCGAGCGGCTCCGTGAGCTGGCCCTCCCCTGGCCGGGGGGCGAAGCGCCATGAGCTCCTTCCACGAACACGTCGCCGGCTACCTGAAAGCACGCCGTGCCCTCGGCTTCAAGCTCGAGTACCCGGGGGTCTTGCTCACCCAGTTCGCCTCCTACCTCGAGGCCGCCGGCGCGAAGACGCTCACCGTCGAGCTGGCGGTCGAGTTCGCCGGGCTCCCAAAGGGGGTGGCCCCGCTCCACCTCGCGCACCGGTTGGGCGCGCTGCGGGGCTTCGCCCGCTACCTGAAGACGGTCGAGCCGGCCACGGAGGTGCCGCCGGCCGGGATCTGGCCCACCAGGCAGGTCCGGCCCGCACCCTACATATGGGCCGAAGAGGACATCGCCAGGCTGCTCGACGCGGCCAATGGCCTCC
>DAHWQF010001196.1 GCA_027334785.1 Acidimicrobiaceae bacterium | reverse complement strand
CTCACCGACCTCGGCAACAACCTGGTGGTCGGCACCGCGCCCAACAGCGCCTGCACCGTTACGAACGGGGTCGACGGCGACATCGTAAGCACGTCCGGGCTCGACCCTCACCTGGGGCCCCTCGCCGACAACGGCGGGCCCACGCCGACCATGGCCCTTCTCGCCGGGAGCCCTGCGATTGGGACCAACAGCGTCTCCAATTGCACATCGAGCGTCCTCGTCAACGACCTCGACCAAAGGGGCGACCCCCGCAACGCAGCGGCGCGCACCGCCTGCGACATAGGCGCTTACGACACCGGGGGTACCAGCACCACTCCTGCGCCGGCCGTGACCTCGCTCAACCCGACATCGGGCTCCAGTGCGGGCCACCGCTACCTCGAGATATTCGGCTCCAACCTCTCACCCGCTGGCGAGACTTGCCTTTGGTACAAGGGTTCTGGTTGCCAAGGGATAACGGTTGACGTAGGGGGGAACGCCGCCTTTGTCATCTACGGTTCACCCAGTGAGCTCTTGGTGCTC
>DAHWQF010001195.1 GCA_027334785.1 Acidimicrobiaceae bacterium | reverse complement strand
GGGCGCCCGGGAACGCGGCCGCCGGCCGAAGTCGCGCTCGTCCCGGTCGACCCCGGCGTAAGCCAGGGGTCGACGGGAGGGAACGATGGATGGCACAATCGAGTGGCAAGGGCGCGAGGACCGGCGGATGGGCGCACCTGGTGGGCCTGTTCTTTACGATCCTGGTCGTGGAGCTGGTCCTCGACGTGGTACTGCTCCCGGCAGACGAGGTGCTCGTCCCCGGGGAGTTGATCGGGGACGCCCTGTTTCTCGCGGTCGCGGTCGGCGGGACGGCGCTCTCCTCGGTCCGGGGGAGCAGCCGGTCGATCCAGTCCCGCCCGCGGAAATCTCTCCGACGGGGGAACCAGCGGGGCGTGACGGGGTTCGGGGCCGCGACGGTCCTCGGCTACTGGGTGTTCGTGGTCGCGATCCTGCTGTTCCAGTGGTGGTTCTCGGTCCACCACCCGATACTGCAGGTGCTGCTCCTCGTCTTCGAAGTGGTGTTCGATGTCCTGCTCTTCATGGGCGGGATCCTCGTCA
>DAHWQF010001194.1 GCA_027334785.1 Acidimicrobiaceae bacterium | reverse complement strand
GGCGACCTCCTCGAGGCTCGAGATGCCCCCATAGCCTCGAACGGAGTTGACCTCAGTGTCCACGTCGAGGACTCGGAGGGCCTCGCCCCGCACGCCGAGCTGGCGGGCGATGCCCTCGACCTCGACGGTGACCATCTGCAGCTCGTCGGCTCCCATCGAGCCGGAGGTGTCCCGCACGACGACGATCGAGGGCTCGGGCGAGTAGCTGCCGGGGTAGACGGCCCGGCGCCCGGGAGCGACCTCGATCCGCCCCCGGCGGCGGTTCGGGCGAAGGTAGGTCGTGTCGTGGACGCCTACCCGCATGGCTGCGGCGCGGCGCACCGACGAGGCGAGGATCTGGCGCCAGGGGAGCTTGGACGGCGCCAGGATCATCTCGGCTCGCTCGACGAGCCCGGCCGGCGTCGAGCCGGGGTGCTTGGCGGCGTGCTCACGCACGGCGGCGGCCGTGGCGATCTGGACGATCTTCTTCTCGGTCTCGCTCGCGGCAGGTGCAGCCCCGCCAGCGTCGTCGTCAGGTGCG
>DAHWQF010001193.1 GCA_027334785.1 Acidimicrobiaceae bacterium | reverse complement strand
CCTCGTACGCGAGCAGCATCGCCTGCTCGACCGCCGGGTGGGGGAACGGGCGCATCGTGACGACGACCGTGACGGGCACGCGTTCGAGCCTCCGGCACATGAGGCAGAGCAGCCCGATCGAGTCCGGGTCGGCCCAGTGGAGGTCGTCGACCGCCATGAGGAGGGGGCCCTCGACGCCGATCTCGAGCCAATCGAGCAGCTGCTCGTAACGCAGGACGCGGGCGTCGCCGGGGTGGCGGCTCAGCTTGCGCCCCTCGTGGTCCCTCAGCGGAGCGAATGCCAGGCCCGCTCGGCCGAGCAACCGGTCGAGCACACCAAAGGGGATCGAGCCCTCGACCTCCGAGCACACGACGTGCGCCGTGCGAACGAAGAGGCCAGGCTCGAGGAGGCGGGCAAGCAGCGTCGTCTTGCCGAGGCCGGCCTCGCCGACGAGGGCCAGCACTCCTGACCGGCCCTCGCCCGCCCGCCGCAGGGCCACGTCGATCGCAGCCAGCGCGCTCTCTCGCTCGAACAGTGCTGT